>JAGWWA010000137.1 GCA_018970605.1 Planctomycetota bacterium
AGGAGACCGGCGACATGAACTACACGCTGCGTCGCAAGACGGGAGGCGAGAAGCTCAAGGTCAAGAAGTATTCGCCGCGGCTGCGCAAGCACACGCTTCACAATGAGAAGCGGAAGTAGCGAGAAGCGGAAGTAGCCGGCCGGCAGTCAGAGATCAGCCACAGAGGTGATTGGTGGCCGCCTCACCCCGGCCAGCGCCGCGAAGGGCTTCAGCCAGCGGCAGCCAAGGCGGTTGCGATCTCGTCGTCAGTAGAGGCAGCGAAGGTCACGTCGGCTTCATGGTCGAGGACTCGCTGGCCCAGGTGCCCCGGCGCCACCAGGGCCAGTCGGCATTCGGCCTCGCGGGTGAAGCGTCCCGTTCCCGGCCGAATGACGAGGTCGATTTCACAGGGTTCGCCCGGAGCAGCGATGGTCGCACCGGCGAGGTGCGTGGCGACCGACCGACCAAGCGGCGTGGCCATGAGGTCGGTGGGCAGCCCCCAGGTGATCGTCGATGCCGGTCGCGGGACGAGTCCCTGGCGGCATGCCGTCAGCCGTCCACGGCGTTCGAAATACCGGACGTTCACGCCGTCCCGCCAGCGGGGCGTCGCCGTCGCGTCGGTTTCGTGCCAGACGTGGAGCGAGTGTGTGAGTCCCAGGATCGTCTCGAGCCGGACGCCTGCAGCCCGGAGGCGGAGACCGAGGTCGTCGTCCTCCTGGCCCCAGCCGACGAATCGCTCATCGAATCCGTTGACCTGTTCGAAGTCGTTTCGCCAGACGCCGAAGTCGCCTCCTGCGAGCCGGGGCTTGGTGGGGTGACGGGTGATGGCATGCCACCAGGCCTTGCGACGCCGGCGGGCGAGGCTACGCCGCTCGGCCGCCGACACGAGCCCCGCGAGGTTGGTGACCGCCAGATTCTCCGGCACGAGGATCGGGTTGGCCTCGGCCGGCAGCCGGGCGCAGTATCCGAGCAGGGCGGTGCCGTGGCGGCGGCGGGACACGTGGGCGGCGACGTGGTGGCGTGGCACCATGCAGTCGCCGTCGAGGAAGAGAAGATACCGGCCGGTCGCGAGCCGGGCCGCCGCGTTGCGAACCCGTGCAAGGCGAAAGCCGTCGTGCGGTTGGCTCGTGAAACGCACGGGGAACGGGGCTGTGGCCGCGAACGAGCGGACAACCTGCGGGGTCTCGTCGCCCGAGCCGTCATCGGAGACGACCACCTCCATGGTTCCGTCCACGCCCCGTTGCAGCGCGAGCGATTCAAGGGCGAGCGCCAGGTGCCGTGGCCGACGGTAGGTGGTCACGAGCACCGAGACATCCACGGGGCCGTCGCTCATGGCCGAGAACTCCCGGCCGACGGCGGCGTTCGACCGGCTGCCGCGTCGATCAGGGCGGCCACCTGGTCGCCCCCCGCGAGCGGTTCGATCGCAATCTCGACGGCTCCCACCTGCAGGTCGCCACCGCGGTCGGCGGGCACCTTCACCAGATCCTTGAGGGTCGTGACGAGCATCGCGGCGCCACTCCGGGTGGCCCGCGCGGCGAGCCGGTCGAAGTCGGCGGGCGTGTAGGCGTGGTGGTCGGGAAACGGCACGAACTCGACCACGTCCGCAGCCAGGCGGGTGAGCGTTGCTCGGAAGGCGGCTGGGTTGCCGATGCCGGCGAAAGCCACGACAGGCAGGTGGCGGAGCGATTCGAGCGGCCGCGCGCCGCCGTCGGCGAGACGCACGGCGACGGGGCGGTGTTCCGCTTCCATCCACGCGTCTTCGAACCGCCGACCGCCCGCGGCCGCCAGCGCCGAGCGGATCGCCAGCCGCTGTTCGGCATCGACGGCCGACGCCCTCGTCAGCACCACCGCATCGGCCCGTGCCACGCCCGCGAGCGGCTCCCGCAGCAGGCCGCGAGGAAACAGCCGGCCGCAGCCGAACGGGTCGGTGGCATCGACGGCCACGATGTCGAGGTCGCGGTGCAGGCGTCGGTGCTGAAAGCCGTCGTCGAGGACGGCCGCGTCGCATCCAGACGCGATCGCCGTCCGACACCCCGCCGCACGATCGCGATTCGCCACGTGCAGCGCCTCGGGTACCACGAGGCCCAGTTCCGCAGCCTCGTCGCTCCGTTCACCCGGTCGGGCTCCGTAGCCCCGGCTGACGATCGCCGGCCGCCTGCCGGCTGCTGCCAGTCGCCGCGCCACCCATGCCACCAGCGGCGTCTTGCCGGTGCCGCCGAGGGTGAGATTGCCCACCGAGATCACCGGGGCGGGGACGCGGGCCACCGCGAGGAGTCCACGGTCGTAGGCGGCGTTGCGAGCGGCCACAGCCAGGCCGTAGGGCGCGGTGGCAGCCGCCAGGGCGAGCCTTGCCGCCGCCGCCCCGGCGCCCGGCGTCGAGCCGTCGATGAGCCGCTTGAAGGTTTCTGCGTCGGGCAGCATCCCCATCCAGGTCTTCCCTTTCTGGCACCGATGACGAGATTGCCTCGCATCCGTCAGGGACCATCGTCGCGAAGGCCCGAGCCGCGTGCCAAGTCGGCCGCGTTTTTCGGACGGGAACGGGCGACGGGACCGATATAATCGTGGGGGACGGTCCGCGTCGTCCGCCCCGTCCCACAGTCCCGCACGCGGTGGAGCATCCCATGGCGACGGTGTCCCGCCCCGCGAGCGACTCGCTGGCCGTTGCCGAGTGGGTTGCCGACGGCGATGCCGAGTCGAAGTCGGAGCGGTATCTGGCGAAGCGGTTGGCGGCCGCCGGCGCCGAGTTCAAGGGCGTGGCGCTGACCACCTTTCTGCTCGCCGCGGGCGTGGGGGCGATGCTCTGGCTGGCGGTCGGCGTGCTCGCGGAGCACTGGCTGGTTCCCGGCGGCCTGCCGGTCTGGGCGCGGGGAGCCTGGCTCACCACCGGCCTTACGGTGCTGGCCGCGGCCGTCATCCGCTGGGTGATCCCGCTGCTGCGCTACCGGGTGAATCTCGTCTATGCGGCACGGATGCTCGAGCAGGAGCACCCCGAACTGCACAACGACATCGTCAACGTCGTCCTGGCGCAGGCCCATGCCGACGAAACGGCTGCGGACGACGCTCACGCCGATGGGGGCAGGCGCACGAGAATGCTGAAGCTGCTTCGTCGCCGCGCCGCCCGGCAACTGGCCGGTACGTCCGGCGATGGGGCGGTCGATCGAGGCACGGCACTGAAACTCGCCTACGCCCTCGCGGCGATGATCGCGGCGGCCTGCATCTACCAAATCGTCGCCCCCAAGAGCCTGGTGGCGTCGGCGGCCCGCCTGGTGGCGCCGTGGCTTGGTGTGGCCGCACCCTCGCGGGTGCAGATCGCCGAACCGAGGCTGTCGTGGAGCATGCCGGATGGTCCCAAGGACGCCGGACGCGAGCAGGCTATTACCGTCGTCAACGGTGTCGCCACGCACGTCCGCGGACGGCAGCTGGTGGTGGCGAGTGACATCCGTGGGCTCACGGCGGCGGAGAAGCCGGAACTGCTCGTGACGCCGGTCGGGGATGATGGATCGGCTGCGGCGTCCGGCGGCTGGCGGGTGGCGATGCGGCCCGAAGCGGATGATGCCTTCATGTCGATCCTCGCCGACGCCTCGCGAGGGCTCGACCAGTCGGTTGACCTCGTGATCGCCGCCGGCGACGCGCGGAGCGAACGGATTCGCGTCGCCGTGGTCGACGAGCCGGCGATGCTCGTTCGCGAGGTGCACTACCGCTATCCACCGTACACGGGCCAGCCGTCCGAGACGATTCCCTGGCAGGGCGACATCCGCGGCATCGAGGGCACGGAGGTGACGGTTGTCGCCGAGAGCAACCATCCGCTCGAGGCGGCGTGGATCGACCTTGGGACGGATGGCAAGCGAGACGCCTCGCTGACGATCGATCCCAAGGATCTGGCGCGAGGGCGGGGCAAGATCAGGCTCAGGCTTTCCCCCGACCGATCTGCCGCCGAACACCGTGGATATCGGCTGCTGTTCCAGCCGAAGGCGGCGTCGCTCTCGCAGCCGGAACCGGTGGTCGTCGACAAGATGGAATACCGCATCGAGGTGCTGCCCGACCTCGGCCCGGAGATCTCGATCGAGGAACCGGCGGAGAAGGTCGTGCGGGTGCCGCCGGATGCGCCCGTGACCGTGCGGTTGCGGGCTGACGATCCCGACTTCGGGCTGACGAGTGTGACCGTGGAGACGCGGCTCGCCGCCGGGGCCGAGCGTCCCGGGCAGGAGTTGCTCGTCGGTGCTCGGAAGACGTTTCGCGGGGCGGCCACGCTGATTCCGTCGGCGCTGGGCGCGGGCCCGGGGCAGGTGCTCGAGTATCGCGGGGTCGCGAAGGACACGCGGCCCGATGCCCCCAACGTTGCGACCACCGATTGGCATGCGCTGAAGATCGATCCGAGCGCACCCCCACGTCAGCCACCGCCGGCCCCACCGGAGGACACCGACCCACAGGCACGCGACGGCGAGCCACAGGCCGGCGACGCGCCCCCGGATCGACAGGGCCAACGAGGTGAGAAGGGGGATGGTTCGGCGGACAGCGGCGGTGACAAGCAGGGTGATTCCGAGCAGGGAGCAGACTCCGACGCCGGAAAGCAGGAGGCAAGCCAAGGTGCCGCGTCAGGGAATCAGGAGCGTGGTGACGGAGCGTCGGAGTCGCAGGACGGAAAGAAGGATGGCCCGAAGGGTGACGGCGGCAGTGAGCAAGGCGAGCAGTCGCCGTCTCAGCGGCAGTCGGATCCGAAACAGGGCGAGAAGCAGGGCGAGCCGCAGGAGGGCGAGCAGCAGGGGAGTGCTGAGGGCGGGAAGCAAAACGATGCCAACGAGGGCAAGGCTGGCAAGCAGCCGGGCCAGCAGCAGCAACAAGGCAGTCAGGATGGCGCCGGCAGCGAACCTGAAGGGCAGGGGGGCACGCAGCAGCAAGGCGGCCAGGCCGTTAGTCGGCCGGACGGCGGTCCAGGGTCCGAGCAGCGTCCCTCTGGAGGCGGCGCGGAAGGCAAGGGCAAGCCCGGACAGAGCAATCCCGGCGGAGACAAGAGCACGACTGGCCAGCAATCAGGTGATCAGGCGGGCGGCGCCGAGAATCAAGGATCCCAAGGAAAGAAAGGCGACCGACCCGGGCAGGGCGGGAAGGGCAAGGGCACTCCACGGCCGAAAGACACCGTTGCGGCTGACGGCACCGACGATGGCGAGGCGATGGAGCGGATCCTGGAGCATCGCCGTCAGGCACAACCGCGTGAGTCGAAGGACGGTGGCCGAAAGGACGAAGCACGCGAATCGGGCGACGGTCGAAATCCAAGCGACGCACCGAAGAACGGTTCGCAGGGCGACGAGTCGCGGGATCCGAGTGGCGGCCAGTCGTCGGCCAAGAACTCTGACCAAAAACCAAAACAGGATTCGCCTGCCTCTGCAGGTGAGAAACCGCCTGCCTGCGCTGGTTCTGACGGAAAGCCGTGCGGCAAGGAGGGCTGCGCGTCGTGCAGCGGCGGTGCCTCCGGCGGCGGCAAATCGGGTGAGGGCAAATCGGGTGAGGGCAAGCCAGGTGAGGGCAAGCCAGGTGAGGGCAAGCCAGGTGAGGGCAAGCCAGGTGAGGGCAAGCCAGGTGAGGGCAAGCCAGGTGAGGGCAAGCCAGGTGAGGGCAAGC
>JAGWWA010000024.1 GCA_018970605.1 Planctomycetota bacterium
GCCGGGCTATGGGAGCAAGCGAAGCCAGGATGGCGAAGCGCAGCGGACATGCAGTGAGCGGATGCCACGATGGCATCCGCGAACGTCCGGCGACGGGGCACGGGCAGCCCCGAGCGGGGACAGCAAGCCAGCCGACGCGAAACTCGCCACGCGATGCCGGAAGATGGGCCGATTGCACCGTCCGTGCGGGACAGGAGGGCATTTTTTCGGGAAAAAACGGGCATTTTTTCTCAACAAGCCGCTTGTGGCCTGCGTACATCGGATTAGTCTCGAAGGGTCCTTCCTAGGAGAGAACCCATGTCCGCGTCCGGTGCCCGCTCGCCCCGTTCGAACTTTCTCCGCCGCCTGCAGTCGCTCGCCTGCGCCGGCCTCGTGCTCGCGCCCCAGGCCCCCTCGATGCGGTTCGCCACCGCCGAGTGCGGCTGCGGTGCCGCCCCCGCCCCGGCCGCCGTCGCGGTGCCCACGCAGACCTATCGCCTCGACTATCAGACGGTCTACGACGAGCGTCAGGTGACCGCCGAGCGGGTCAGCTACGAGACCGTCTACGACACGAAGACCTACACCGTGCAGAAGCCGGTCTGGGAGACGCAGACGCAGGAACGCCGTTACACCGTCCAGAAGCCGGTCTGGGAAACGCAGACCCGCGAGGAGCGGACCACGGTGATGAAGCCGGTCTACGAGACCGTGATCGAAGACCGCAGCTACGACGTCACCCGCGACGTGGTCGAGACGGCCACCCGCGAAGAGCAGTACACCGTGATGAAGCCGGTCTACGAGACCGTGATGCAGCAGCAGGTGCAGGTCGTCCGCAAGCCGGTCTACGAGACGAGCGAGCGGGAGCAGGCCTACACCGTTACCGAGCCGGTCACGCAGATGCGGACGGCCTACTCGGTCGGCAGCCAGCCGGTCGATACCGTCACGCCCGTGGTCACCCCGGGTGCCACCGGCCTGGGCTACGCACCGGGCGGCTGGGTCATCGATCCCGCCACCGGCCTCGCCGTGTGGCAGCGAGGCGGCTACCAGTGGGTGATGACGCCGGGCACGGTGGTCAACCAGGTCAACCGCGTCTATCAGCCGACCTACACGCCGGTGCAGGTGCCGGAAACCACCTACGTGAATCGCGTCGTCACCCAGAAGGTGCCGGTGCAGACGGTCCGCTATGTGGACGAGCAGGTGGTCACGCAGGTGCCGGTGCAGTCGATGAAGATGGTGGCCGAGACCGCGGTCCGGCAGGTGCCGGTGCAGACGGTCCGCAAGGTCGTCGAGCGGGTGGACAACAAGGTGCCTGTGCAGGTCTGCAAGATGGTGCCGGAGGAGCAGGTCCGCCAGGTGGCCTTCCAGGTCTGCAAGATGGTGACCGAGGAGAAGGTCGAACCGGTGCAGGTGCAGGTGATGAAATACGTCACCGAGCAGCGGTCGATGCAGGTGCCGCGGGTCGTCGAGAAGAAGACGCCCTACACCTACACGGTGCGGATGCCGCGGACGGTGGTCACGAAGGTGCCGCTCGATCCGTGCGGCAACCCGCTGCCTGCCGCCGCCCCCGTGGCGCATCCGGCTGCAGCCCCCGCCCTGTCGGCTCCCGCCCTGCCGGCAGCCGCCGCCTACGAAACGGTACCCGCGCCGACCGCCTCGTCGGCCCGTCCTGAAACTCCCCCGACCGCTGCCCCGCTCAAGACGTTCAGCGACAAGCCGGCTGCAGCAGCATCTCCCGTCGCCGAGGGCTGGACGGCATCGCCTCTGCAGCACGTCGATCCGGCGAAGACGGCCGTCGAGACGCGGACGGTCGAGAAGCCGGTGGAGCCGGCCGCCCCGACGGCCGAGGCGATCCCCTCTCCGGCCGCCGGCGTGCCCTCCGTGACGGTGCCCGCCGAGCCCACCCCGACGGTCGCGCCGGCCGGCCCCGCGGTCGAACCGGCCCCACCGGCGCACGATCTTCGCGACGTCCCCGCTGCGAAGACCTCGGGCGCTGGTTTCTTGAGGCCGATCGTCGCGCCGGACCACACGACCTGATTGGTCGTAGCCGCTGGTCTGGGTGATCAGGCCGCGTCAAGCCGGTCGAGATTTGCCACGCGGTATGGCTCGCATGCCTTCGCGATGGCCGACAGGGCATGGAAGACGTTCGTGGCGCCTTGATCAAAGGCTGCCGTCGCGGCCTTGATCTCTGCCATGGCGAGCACCGCGTGGGCCGCTCGTCGCTGGATAACGTCGTTCGCGTCCATCACAACCTCCATTTTGCATGGTGCATTTTGCATGGTGCCGGACTCGATCACCAGTACCCCCACCGACGCGTGCGAGGCTATCGTGATCGTCGCGCTCGCATCTATCACGACATGCGCATCCCGCGGCTCCTGAATGATCATCTTCCGCGTCACGAATCGTGTGAAGAAACCATTCTTTCCAAACTGCTGTTGGCCGTTTCCGCGTTGATGACTTGAATGAGACGCGAGCATCGTCGTGATCACCGCTCAGGTAACGGACCGATCGTCCGATCCTCGCCGTGATCGCTGCAGCGTCTCTGAGGTGCCGTCATCGACGGATCGAGCTTCCACCCGTTCCCGCACTACACATGGCTCGCCTACGCCATCGCGATCAAACCCCCTCGGCTGTTCGATGTCTACCACTGCAAGCACGTCACGCACTGCCTGCTGTTCACCACGGATGGGCAGGCTGACATCACATGGGCGGCGAACGGAGCCGAGTCGCGGTTCCACGCATCGCCAGAGTTGACCTCGTTTTTCCCGGCCGACCGCCACGAGCACGTGATGGCCATCACGTCGGCGGGGGGTTACCACGGTCACATGCTCTGCCTGCCGAGCGGCCACGTTCCGGCCGCCCTCGCGCAGGAGCCCACCTCGCCACCGACAGGCTTCGCGGCCATGCTCGGCTTACGCGACATCTCGCTGAACGCGTCCCTGCATCGGCTGGCCACGGGGCCGGAGGCCTGTCCGCTGGCGGAGAATATCGGCGACGAGGTGGTGGCACGCCAGATCCTCCTTCGTCTGGCCGCGTTGCTGGGGGCCGCACGGCCGGCTGGTTCGATCGACCACCGCGGCTTCACTCCGCAGGTCATGCGACAACTCGTGGGCGAAGTGGATTCCAACCTGGCATCCTGTCCGTCGGCTCAAACGCTCGGCGCGCTGGCCGGCCTGTCGCCGAGCCAGTTCTCGCGCAAGTTCGTCCAGTCTTCGGGCCTGAGCCTGAATCGCTTCCTGAACGTACGGCGAATCCGAAAGTCGTTCTCGCTCTGTCAGGACCAACGGCTATCGCTTTCCCGGATCGCCCTCGACCTCGGGTTTTCGTCGCAGAGCCACTTCACCCGACTCTTCAGCGGCCTCACGGGATTGACCCCGAATCGCTTCCGAAGGCTGCAGCGGGAGGTGATCCCATGAATCTGGCAAACGAGAATCTGGCAAACGCGCAGCTGCGACGGTGGTTTTCAGGTCGGGAGGGCGGCAGCGGGCTACAGTATGGAGCAGGAACGTCATGCCACGGCGAGCGGCCTGTCGGTCGGATCACCCGAGGCATCAGGAAACCACAGCATGAGCGAGCGGATGACTTCGGCGGCCGTATCGAAGGAACTGGCCGGCATCGCCCTGACGATGCAGGCGGAGCGCACGGGCCACACGCCCAAGGCGGTGACCGTGGTCGCCAGCGACGAGACGGTGGTCGTCACGCTCCATGAGGCGCTGACACCCGCCGAAAAGATCCTCGCCCGCACCGAGGCGGGTGCGTCGAAGGTCGAGGACTACCACCGGGCGCTGTTTGCGGTGTCGTGCGACGAACTCCGCCGGGAAATCCAGCGGCTTACCGGCCGCAAGGTCCGCGAGGCGGCCGTGGTGGTGGAGCCCGCGAGCGGCGCGATCGTTCATGCCTTCACGAGCGGCACGATGGTGCAGATCTTCCAACTCGAGCCACATGGCGTGTCCACGCACGTGTCGGCCGGCACCTCGGACGACGCCGCGACGAGCGGCTGACATCGGGGCCTTCGGGGCGGCCGTGCCGATCAGCCCCTGACCATCCCGGCAGCAGCACGGGCGGGATTCCCTCGCCGCGGCCCCGGCTTTCTCATCCCAGCGACCCATCCGCTGAAGGCGACCGTAGAAATGACCTCGCCGGTCCCATCCAGGGCCGGCGAGGTCCGGTTCCTTGCCCCCCACGGCCGCGCGTGCTACAAGCGTGGAGGGGAGCCGTCTCTATACATTCTCAGTTTTTTTGGATACATGCGTGGAACGGCATCTCCGCCACCCCCCGTCGCTGAGTGCCGCGGTCGCCGTGCGGGCCGCCGCCTTCGCGCTCTGCGCCAGCCTGGTTGTTGCCCCGCTGGGAGCTCACGGCCAGACCGTCACCCTCTCCAGCAGCGCGGTCGGCTCCACGCCGTCGGTGCTGGGCTACAACTCCGGCCACTTCCTGCCCGGCTCCAACGCCGCGTCGTGGTGGAAGTATTCCGGCGTCAACGGCAGCCGGATCTTCTCGAGCCCTAGCTACATGACGCCTGGCTCGAGCACCTACTTCCGTTCGGAATCGACGCTGTCGCTCAGCGCGACCACGCAGGCCCAGTTCGTCACCCAGCGAGATGCCTTGCGGGCCAGCGGCACGGCCACGACGTTCGTCCGTTGGGATCGGATCGTGCCGCTCTACACCACCGGCACGACCGACGGCAACAACTCGATCCAGCTGAAGACCGCCGAAGATTCCATGAAGTCGCTCGGTGTCAAGCCGCTGATCGTGATGACCAGGTCTCCTGCGAGCTACGCATGGCCGGCATCGCCGACGGCCAACTCGGCTGCCGACTGGCAGGATCGCTGGCTCGCCTGGCAGCAGTGGTATTCCCAGGCGTTCGTTCATGCCCAGTACAACGACGTCGAGAACTTCCAGTTCTTCAACGAGCCCGACCTCTACGCGAGCAGCAACGGCACGCTGACGCAGGACCAGTGGCTGGAGATGGTCCGGTTCGGCGCCAACGCCGTCGAATGCGCCATCGCCGACGTCAACCGGATCTACGGCAAGAGCCTGAAGCCGCACGTCTATGGTCCAGTAACCACCGGGCCCGAGGCGTCGGCCGGCGGCTGGGGCGATCTGCTCCTCCGCAACCGGACCAACCAGGTGATCACGGGCTCCTCCGCCTCGTATCAGCTCTTCGACCACTACGACTACCACAACTACGGCAGCAGCCCGACGACGTTCGGCACGAAGGTCGCCGACACGATCGCGGCGATCAATGCGACGACCGGCGGTCAGGCTGCCCGGTTTCCGATCGTGATCAGCGAATTCAACACCCGCACGAGTTCCAACTACGATCCGACCGACGCGACGAACAATCCCAGCGGCTACACGCCCGACACGCTCGACATGTCGAGCCGCCTCGGGCAGATCCTCGTGAACCTCGCCAACAACAAGCCCGACGAACTCTACCTCTTCAAGTTCAGCAACGCGGGCGGGGCATTCAACGGCGTCCACTGGCAGAGCGAGACGGGTGCCAAAAACGTCGGCGGAGCCTCGCGGTCGGCGATGGCCTACCAACTCTTCACGGAGAGCTTCACCGGCAACACGCTGCTCAAGGCCCCGACATCGTCCGACTCCGCCCTCACCATGGCGGCCTCCTACGATGCGGCCGAGGGCAAGCGCTACGCCTACATCGCCAACGAGAGCAGCTCGGCCAGCAAGTCGATGACGCTCGACCTCACCTCCTGGAACGTGGCCGTGGGCTCGACGGTGACGGTCAAGCAGGTCAGCGGACTGCATCAGGGCGGCATCAGCCAGACGCTCACGGTGCCCGCCAACCGCACGGTCACGGTCAACGCCGATCCGTTCGGCGTGGTGCTCGTCACCGCCCCCACGTTCAGCGGCCTCGAACGGCGGCCGTTCACCGCCTCCGAAAACGCCTACGTCCAGGAGAGCGGCCTGACGACCAACTACAGCGGCTCCGCCACGCTGCTCGTGAAAAGCGGCAGCACCACCGCCAACCACAACGCCGCGTATCTGAAGTTCGCGATCGGATCGCTCGACCCCACGCTCGTGGCCGATGCCACGCTCAGCATCACCGCCCTCGACCCCGCCGCGACCGATCCCGCCACGGCCGGCATCATCTGCCACGTCTACGGGATCACGAACACCGCCTGGCGGCAGACGACGAGCGGCACGACCGCGGGCATCACGTGGGCGACTGCGCCGAATATCAGCCAGGCCAGTCGCCCGGCGACGCGCACGACGATCAGCCAAAACTACGTGACGGGCGTGGGCACCTCGGCCGACATCCTCGGCCAGTTCGCGGCCACCGGCACCGCCACCACGCTCTCGATCGACGTCAGCCGCTGGATCGCGGAGCGGGTCGCCGCCGGCGACACGAGCGTGAGCTTCATGATCACCCGCGACGTGCGGTTCGACGGCGATTTCGACAACCTCCACTCCCTGGCGATCACGAGCCGGGAGGGAGCGGGGGCCAACACGACGCTCGCGCCCACGCTCACGCTCTCGACCCGCACCGCCCCAATCACGATCTCCGTCGCATCCGGCAGCCAGACCCAACTCCAGACGGGCAACTCGATGATCCGGGGCACGAGCCCGGTGACGAAGACGGGGGCGGGCACGGTGGTCTACGACGTCGCCAACACGACGACCGGATCGACCGCGATCCAGGCAGGCACGCTGCGGGTCGCTCATGCCATGGGGCTCGCGGCCAGCCCCACCACGGTCCAGACTGGCGGCCGGCTGTTCGTGGATCCGGGCATCACCCTGAAGACGCCGCGTGTGACGCTCGCCGGTGGCACCCTGGCGGCCTCCGCGCTCACCGTCAACGCCACGTCCGGGATCGGGGTGCTCGCGATGACGAGTGGTGTCGTCGCCGGAACCCCGGCACTGACGATCGGGGGCGGTGGCCGTGTAACGCTCTCCGCGACGTCGGCTGATTCGCTTGCCGTCTCCGCCTTGGCGATCGATCAGGCGTCGGGAGGCCGGCTCGACCTGGGCAAGGGCAGCATCACCGTCGCCGCGGGTGGGATGACGACATCCGCCCTGCTGGCCGACCTGGCCGCGGGATTCGCCGGTGGAACGTGGAGCGGCACCAGCGGCATCATCTCGTCGCCAGTGGCTTCGGCCCAGGCAGCTGGCCGGCCGCGGACGATCGGCTGGGCCGACGCCGGCGATGGGTCGCTCACGGTGTCGTTCGCCGCCCCGGGCGACACGAACCTCGACGGCATGATCGACCTCCTCGACGCCGCCAACATGCTCGCCGCCGGGGCGTTCGACTCGGGTGCGTCCGGCATCTGGCTCGAGGGCGACTTCAACTACGACAGCCTCGTCGACATCCTCGACACCGCCGATTTTCTCAGCACCGGCCTGTTCGATGCGGGAACCTACGAACCCCCACCACCCGGTGCGGTGGCTGCCGTCCCGGAACCCGCCGGACTTGCCTTGGCAGGCCTTGCAGCCATCGTCTGGGCCGCCGCCGCAAAGACGCGAACGTTCAGGTGAATCACCAGTTGAATCACCAGCCAGGCTTCGTATAAACTCAAGACTCGTTTGTATACACGCTTCATCCGTCGCTGGGTTCTGCGAGGATTGGCGTCAGATTCGGGGCTCTGATCGTGGGAGGATTCGTCATGCACCTTTGCCGTTCATCGCTGCGCCGGCCGGGATCGGCGCAGCCCTCGTCTGCGTTCGCGCTCTGCCGTTGGCTCGTCGCGAGCGGCGAGGCGTTCTGTCGCGGCGTGCTCGTCGGCGTGGTGCTCGTCGCCGGCATGCCGCATGTCCACGCCGGTGCCCTGCTCACCTGGGACCTGACGAGCACGACGGGCAGCACGAGTGGCTCGGCGGCCTCTGCTCTCGTGATCGGAGTCACGGGATCGGTCATGAGCGCCGGCCTCGGCACCACCACAGGCAACGCCGGCAGTGGTGGATCGAACGGCAGCCCGAGCAATACCTGGAATCGCACCTACGGGACCGTCACCACATCGGCCACGGCCGCGCTCGCCGCCGGCAACTACATCGAATGGACCACGACGGCGGCAGCGGGCTACGTGGTGACGTTCAACGGCATGACCGGCATGAATCTCGCCAAGACGAGCACCGGCCCCGACCAGGCAACGCTCTTCTACAGCACGGATGGCGGCACCTCATTCCTGCAGACTGGCTCGTCGGTGGCGGTCACCGGCACCCTGACGTCCGCCGCCACTCCATTCAGCTCCACCATGACCGCCACGCCGATCGTGCTCGACGGCGGAGCCGGCGGAGCCTCGATCATCTGGCGGCTCGCGGCCTATGGCGGCGGTGCGAGCCGGATGGGCATCGGCAAGGCGGCCACCGACGACTTCTCGCTGCTGGGATCCGTGTCCGGCGGCGCTGCAAAAAACCTCACCTGGGTGGGCACCGGCGGCAACGGCATCTGGGACACCGATCCCGCCAACAAGCCCTGGACCACCGGCAGCGCGACAGCGGCGTTCGCCACGAACGACAACGTATCCTTCACGACCTCGGGGACGGTGTCGGTCGGGGCCGGCGTGGCGGCCGGATCGGTCGCCGTCGCCAACGCGTCGGGCGTCCTGCGGCTGGAAAACAACGGCTTCGGCGGCACCACGCTCACGAAATCGGGGGCCGGCACGCTCGTGCTGGCCGCCGCGAACACGCTCTCCGGCGGCGTCACGGTCACGGGAGGCACGATCGTGCCTGCGGCGGCCGGAGCCTTCGGGACCCAGGCCTTCGGCCTCAATGGCGGCGCGCTCGCCTTTGCTGATCCGGCTGTCGTGAGCATGACGAACGCCTACTCCACGGGCACCTCCGGCGGCACGATCAACGTGCCCGATGGCTCCGCCACGATCAGCGGCGTGGGCACGGCACTCGGCACGCAGGCGGGTACCGGCATCACCCGCGGCGACCCGCGAACCTACAACACGCTCACGAAGACCGGCACGGGCACGCTCGTCCTGACGGGCAATCTCGGCGCCCAGATGAGCTACGACACCGTCTCCGGCAACGTCACGACATCGGGTGGCATCAACCTGCAGATCCCGCAGGGCACGATGGAGATCTCGAACAATCGCACGTGGAACCTGGCGACCGGCACGAACGTGACCACCGGCTCGACCACGTTCAACGGCATGCAGTGGGACGGCAACGTCAACATGCGCGGAGGCACGATCCAGGTCAACGGCGGCAACATCCAGGGAAGCGGCACGATCAATGTGGGGCTGTCGGGTGATTTCGCGTCCACGAACATCCTGAAGAGCCGGCTCAACTTCGCCGCCCCGTCAATCGCCAACACCGTCTCCATCGCCGATGGCTTCACGCTCACGCTCGAGTCGAACGTCGGCAGTTCGATCCGCCTGACGGGCGCCATCCTGGGTGGCCCGACCACCACGATCACCAACGCCGGCAACGGCACGGCCACGATCACGGGCACGGTGCCCTCGACCTTTGCCGGCACATTCGTCGTCACCGGCAGCACGTCGGGCGGCATGTCGCTCACGCCACAGGCGATGGCCAGCGCCGCGAAGGTGACCAATGGCTACTCGCTCACGATCGCCAACTCCGTCGCGAGCGCCACCACGTCCACACTGATCGAGGGCACCGGCTCCGTCCTGATCAATGGCACGCAGAAGGTCACCGTCACCGGATCCAACACCTATGCCGGCGGCACGCGGGTCGCCTCGGACGTCGGGATCGTGAAGCTCTGGGACGGCACCTCTGGCTCGCTCGGCTCGGGCGGCATCACGGCCTCGGGTGCCGACGGCCGAATCTTCTGGGACGGCCCCGAGACCACTGTCACGTTCGACACGTCGGTGAACACGGGCAACCTCCCCACCGAACGGATTGGCTTCGCGGGCACGGGCAAGACGTACGTGCTGACCGGCCAGGTGACCGGCACGGGGTGGCTGCGGGCCAGCTCCGGTGCCGTGCTCGACCTGCGGCAGCAGACCGCCGCCACCAACACGAACGTCGGCGGCGTGGAGATCGGCAACGCCACGGTCGTGGCCAATGGCGACGAGAACCTCGGCGGCGGAGCCCTCAACTTCACCGGCACGTCGTCGGTGCTCGACCTACGAGCCAGTGGCACGCTCAACCGATCCGTGACGGTGGGCGTGACGAGCGGCTCCTCGATCGCCGCCCAGATCAACACCAACGCCAACACCGTCACGCTCTCCGGCAGCATCACCGACACGGCCCTGACCACGGGTGGCGGGCTGGTCAAGCTGGGCTCAGGCCGGCTCACGCTTGCCGGGCCGGCGGCCTACACCGGGCCCACGCAGATCGCAGCCGGTACGCTGGCCCTTTCGAGCGGCACCTTGGCTGGTGTCGTCAGCGGCACGGGCAGCCTCGTGAAGACGGGCAGCGGCACGCTGACGCTCGCCAGCGCCAACACGCTCACGGGATCGACCACCGTGCAGGGCGGCCGACTGCAGATCACCAACGGCTCCGCGCTCGCCTCCAGTCGCGTCGTGCCCGCGGCCGGCGGCACGGTCGCACTTGCAAGCCCCGCCATGCAGGCCACGGTCGGCGGCTTGGCGGCCAATGCCGGTGGTCTCACCGACGTGGGCAGCGGCCTGATGACGGTGGCGGCGGGGCTCTCCGCGGCCGACATGCTCGTCGCCCTCAACTCGGGTCGTGGCGACGGCTCCTGGAATGGCACGAGTGGCATCACGTCGAGCCAGGCGCGGGCCGATCTCGCGGCAAGCACCCCCCGCACCGTTGGCTGGCTCGACAACGGCGACGGCTCGGTCAGCTTCGCCTTCGCGGCCCCGGGCGACACCAACCTCGACTGGAACGTCGACATCCTCGACGCGGCCAACTTCCTCGCCGGCGGGAAGTTCGACTCCGGCGCGCCTGCGACCTGGAACGAGGGCGACTTCGGCTACGACGGCGTGGTCGACATCCTCGACGCCGCCGACTTCCTCTCGACGGGCTTGTTCGACGCCGGCACGTACAACGCGCCACCAGCCGTCGCCGGCAGCATCGCTGCGGTGCCCGAACCGGCGACGTGGGGCGGGTTGGTGGTGGCGGCCGCTGCGGCCCTTGGGCTTCGCCGGCGTCGTGGAACGCACCGCACTCGTTCGGGCCGGCTCGTTCCCATCGCCGCGGCCATGATCCTCGCGTGCTGCGTCGCGCCGTCCCGAGCCGACACGCTCGTGCAGTTCCTGATCAACACGGGTACCACCGGCGCCTCCACGATGTCGGGCACCGTGACGACGGTCACCGGCCTCTCTTCGACGCTGATGACCGCCACCAGCGGCTCAACGACGACCGGTAACTCGACGTCACCCGCCGGCACCTGGAACCGGACGTATCCAAATATTCAGACCAGTGCCACCGCGTCGCTCGCCGCGGGCAACTGGATCACCTGGACCACCACCGCATCGACCGGCTATGAGTATTCGTTCAATGGGCTCACCGGGCTCAACATCAATCGCACGAGCACCGGTCCGTCCACGGCGGCCCTGTTCTACAGCACGGACGGCGGCTTGAACTTCTCGCAGACTGGCGGCAACTTCGTGACGTCTTCGACGCTCACGCCCGCCGCATCGACCTTCTCCACCACGATGAGCAGTTCGCCGATCAAGCTGTTGAGCGGCACGACTGGGATCGTCTGGCGGCTCGTCGGCTTCGGGTCGGGCGCCAGCCGGATGGGCATCGGCACAGCCGACGCAGTCGATTTCGCGATGCTCGGCACGGTGGACGTCACGCCCGCCCTCAGCCTCACCTGGGCCGCCCCGGGAGGCACCGGCACCTGGGACACCTCATCCGGCAACCTCGCCTGGACCAACAACTCCGGCGGTGCGGCCGCCCCCTTCACCAACGGCGACAATGTGACCTTCAGCGGAAGCGGTGGCGTGGTGACGGTCAGCGGGACCGTCAGCCCCGGGACGCTCGCCGTCACGAACGCATCGGGTACCTACCAGTTCACGGGCGGCAGCGTGCGGGCCACCGGCGCGGCTACGAAGTCGGGCGCCGGCACGCTCGTGCTCGCCTCGTCGGGTTCCTACGCGCTCGGCTGGAGCGTCACAGGCGGAACGATCGTGCCCGACGCTTCCGGCGCCCTGGGCTCGGCGGCCGTCACAATCGACGGGGCAACGCTGGCGGTCACCAATGCCGCCGTCGGGACCGTGGCCAATGGCATCACGGTCGGCTCGGGCGGCGTGACGCTCGCCGCCAGCGCCGACGTCACCCTCTCCGGGGCCATCACCGGGGCCAACGGCTACCGTGTCGTGAAGACCGGCACGGGCAACCTCACGCTCAGCGGCCAGTTCGGTGCCCAGTCGTCGGCCCCGATGGAACTCGACCTCACCGAGGGCACAACGACGCTTTCAGGCGGCCAGAAGAATGTCACCGGCACGAGCAACTGGGATGCCCCGGTCACGCTCGCGGGGGCGATCGTCCACCTCCATGGCTCGACGATCACGGGTACCAGCACGATCACGAACACGAGCACCTCGTCCAAGTTCATCTCCCGCCTCAATGCCGGTGCCGCCACGGTCACCAACCCGATCGTGCTCAACGAAACGCTCCAGATCGAATCGCCGAACGGCACCAATCGCCTCACGATGGCGAGCGCGATCAGCGGCACGGGCGGCCTGAGCCTGATCGGCAACGGCCCGAAATCGCTCGATGGCGTGAACACCTACACCGGCCCGACGACGATCACGGCGGGCAACGTCCGCGTCAACGGGTCGATCAGCAACGACAGCACGGTGACGGTCGGTAGCGGCGCTCAACTCGGCGGCAACGGCACGATCAACTCGGCCTCGACGCTGCAGGCCGGCTCAACCCTCTCGCTCGTCGATGGCGTGGGCGCCAGCGCCCTGACGTTCGGCAAAGGCCTGGCCGTTGACGCCACGTCGATCACGCAGTGGTATCTGCTTTCCAACACCGACGCCGTGGGAAGCGCCGGCAGTCCCACGGGCTACTCGCAGACGCGGGTCACCGGCGGCAACCTCACGCTCGCCAACGGGGCGACGATCAACCTCAACTTCCAGTATCTTGTCAGCGGCACGCAGCTCTCCACCGTCGCCTGGACCGATCCGTTCTGGGGTTCCAATCACTCGTGGAAGATCGCCGACTTTTCCGGGTCCGGCACCGCGACGCTGGCCAACTACACGATCAGCGGCACGACGTTCACCGATTCGACAGGCACCCTGCTCGACCTGACCACGCAGGGCTCCTTCAGCGTGACGAACAACGGGCAGGACGTGTTCCTGCTGTTCACGGCGGTGCCCGAGCCGACGATGTCGGTCGCGGCGGCCTCGACGGCGCTGCTTTCCGTCCTGATTCTTCGCCGCCGGCGGGAGTGATGCCGTCGCGATCGGGCCGTGCCGCATGACGCTCTCCGCCATCTGCGTGACGGCGCTCGTGGCGGTCGTCGCGGTGAGCTGTGCCAGCAGCACCAATGTGGGTCTGCTGGCGATCGTGTTGGCATGGCTGATCGGCGTCTTCGTGGCCCCGGGCTACGGCGTCGAACTCTCCGCAAAGGCCGTGGCGGGGTTCTTCCCCGCCGATTTGTTTCTCACGCTCCTCGGCGTGACGATGCTCTTCGCGGTGGCGCGGGCCAATGGCACGCTCGGCCTGGTGACACGGACAGCCGAACGGCTCTGCTGTTCCGTGCCGGCGGCCCTTGGCCCCCTGTTCTTTGCGCTGGCAGTGGCCGTCTCGGCGGCCGGCGCCGGCAACGTGCCGACGGCCGCCGTGCTCGCGCCGCCGGCGATGCTGGCGGCGCTGCGGGCCGGAATCTCGCCGCTGGTGATGATGGTGATGGTGGGCCACGGCGCCATCGGCGGGGGGCTGTCGCCGATCACGCCAATGGGTGTGGTCGCCGACGAGAAACTCGCCGACATGGGTCTCGCCGGGCATGCGGGCTACACCTTCGCCATGAATCTGCTCGTCAACGCCTTGGTGGCCGGAGCGGGCTACCTGCTGCTCCGTGGCTGGCGAATGGTGGCTCCCCGGAGCGATGCGGCGAGTCACACTGAGGCGGTGGCGTTCCGCTCCGAGGCCCGGCACTGGTTCACGCTCGCCGCCGTCGCGGCGGTGATCGTGGCCGCGGCGGTCTTCGGGGCACACGTCGGCTTCTCCGCCCTGACGGCCGCGACGTTGCTCATGATGCTCGGAGCCGGCGACGAGTCGCGGGTGCTCAGGGACATGCCCTGGGGCGTGATCCTGATGGTCTGCGGGATGAGCGTGCTGGTGGCCCTCTGTGAGAAGACCGGCGCCGTGGCGGTGATCAGCCGCTGGATCGCAGCCTGCGCCACGCCGGGCACGCTCACCGCCTGGCTGGCCGGGCTCACCGGCCTGGTCTCCGTGTTCAGCAGCACCTCGGGCGTGGTCCTGCCGACGTTTCTTCCGACCGTGCCCGACGTGATTCGCCAGACCGGGCAGGAGCCGACCACGGCGACGCTTCTCGCCGCTGCCACCGCGATCAACGTGGGGAGCAACGTGGTGGACGTCTCGAGCGTGTCCACGATCGGCGCCCTCTGCGTGGCTGCCTGCCCCGACGAGCAGGTGCGTCGCGTGCTCTACCGGCAAGGGCTCGCCTGGGGGCTGGCGATGACGGTCGTGGGAGCGATCGCCTGCTGGGCGGTGCTCTGAACCAGGTTTGTCCAGTGTTTCCATGGATGGCGGCGTGAAGCGTCGCACCGCCGCCAGGAAGCCCCGAGCGGGAGCGAGGGGATGACACGTGGCAACGCCGATCGACCCTTCGTCGATCCGCGGAGCCGATCCCGTCGCTGGCGCTCCGGGCTTCCAGAGCTCCGTGGCAAACGCGCGAGGATCACGGGGTGACCCGTCTCACTTCTTCATCTTCACATCGACGTCGAAGACGTTGGCCTTGCCGGGAACCACGTCGAACTCGAGCGTGGTCTTGACGTTGTACTCGGGTGGGATGATCACCGCGTTCGGGCTGTCGGTGTCGGTCAGCAGCTGCACACGGTACTTCCCCGACGCCGCACCCTGGCGATTGCCCGGCCCTTGGCGGCCCAGTCGGAACACGCCGTCTTTGTCGGTCTGGGCGAGGGCCCGGGGCCGCGACGTGTCGAGCGGCTGGAAGACCACCTGCACACCCTTCGCGGGCTTGCCGTCGATTCGGATGGTGCCGGACACCTCCGTGATCCGCAGCCACCAATCGCCGCACCCGGTCGCCGCCAGGCAGGCGACGAGGATGACGGTGGTCAGCCGCGCCCACGGGGATCTTCCACGGATCATCGGGCAACCTCCAAGGCTTGATGGCGAGTTACTTGTCGGTGCCGTCGGCGCCGATCGAATCGTCGCGCCTAGCCACGCCGCAGAGCACGAGCGGCTCAATCGAATCGGAAAAGTACCGTACCGAGCCGTCGCCGAGCAGGAAGTTCGCCCCGCCCTTGTGCCAGCTGCTGAAACCCTTGCCGAAGGAGCCCGAAGCGGGATTGAAGTCGTTGATATACCAGCCGCTCGAGGAGGCGGTCGGATAGCCGCGCGGATAGGACGACGACGCCGGCCCTGCGGTCCGGGCCAGAAGGCGGCCGGCGCCGTTGCGGCTGGTGCCGTTCGCGGGCTTGCCGTTGCCGGCCCAGACTGCGGCGTAGCTTCCCTGCCCTGCATCGGCAGCGGAGGCCGAGACGGCCCCCGCCCGCTCGCCGGCCAGGAGCGTCTTGCTGAGGCCGTCTGGAAACTTCTTCAACTGGAGGCCCCGTGTGCTGTCACGGAAGCCGAAGAATGCGCCACCCGAGTCGTTGGCGTTGTTCGGGCCGTTCGAGCCAGTGCCCCCTGAGTTGATCATGCCGTCGCCGGCACTGCCCACGTAGTTGCTCGTCGCCAGGAAGAAGCCGGAAGCAAGAGTCGCCTTGTCGCCAAAGTCGATCAGCTCGTTGAGCGCCCCCGCATTGTCTGAAGCGCAGCGGTACATGCTGATCGGCGACTGCAACGCGGCCTTGATCGTCGCGGGGGGCGACGGCAGGTAGGAGTCGAGTTCGGTGGTGCCCGTGTTGAGCGACGTGAAGAGTTGCGTGTTCTCCGTGTAGGGAAGGATGAACACCCCCCAGCCCCAGGCGGCACGGTTCGTGTTGATGTATTCAAAGCCCGCGGGCAGCGTCTTCGTGGCGCTCTCGTGAGAGAGGATGCCGAGGCCGATCTGCTTGAGGTTGTTGGAGCAGGCCATTCGCCGAGCCGCCTCTCGGGCCGTCTGAACCGCCGGCAAGAGAAGCCCGATGAGCGTGGCGATGATCGCGATCACCACCAGCAGTTCTACGAGGGTGAAACCATGAGGGTTTCTGAGGGAGTGAGGGTTTCTGACGGAGACGGAACGATGCGAGCGGGGCGTGAACATGATGAAACCCTCGGGAGCACCGGCGGAAGGCCGACACAAAGAACCATGAAACGGAACCATGTATGCCAAAGACAATCGAAAGTATACAGCGCCCAGAGAGGGTGAGGGAGTCGTTTTTCCTCAGGTTTTTCCACTCACGAACGACTGGCGGTCGGGGCCGCAGACGACTCGACCGCTCCCCTGGTCGTCGCGGCGGGCCCTGCCATCCCGCGGGCGGGAACGAGCCAGGCGTCGCACACCTCCGCCGTGTGCTCGCCCAGCCGCGGCCACCTGGGCTGAAGGGCCGGCTTCTCACCGTCAATTCGAAACGGAGTGCCTGCCGTGAGCAGTTCATGACCATCGCGATCGACGAGTGGATGCCACATCCCGCGAGCCGCCAGCTGAGGATCGGCGAGCACGTGCGACATGTCGTTGATCGAGGAAGCCGGAATCCTTGCCTGCTCGAGAATCGTCAGCCACTCGGCAACAGGTCGCTCGGCGAGACGAGCATTGACGCGGGCCTCGAGATGGGTGGCGTTGGCGCAGCGATCCCGGTTCGTGGCCAACAGCGGATCGTCGGCGAGCGACTCGTCGCCCAAGGCCCGGCAGAGCACCCGCCACAGCTGGTCATTGCCGGCGGCGATCACCAGCCGCCCATCGGCCGCCCGAAACGCTTGGAACGGCGAGATCGACGGATGACGGGTGCCCAGCGGCACAGGCGGCTCCCCGGACAGGGCGAATCGCGCCACGGCGTTCTCGAGCACACTCACCGAGCAGTCGAGCATCGCCAGGTCGAGGTCGCAGCCCGCTCCGGTCCGCTCCCGCTCCCGGAGGGCGGCGCAGACGCCGGTCGCCGTATAGAGGCCCGCGAGGATGTCGCTGATCGACGAGCCGACGCGGGCCGGTTCCTCGGCATCGTGGCCCGTGAGGCTCATCAGGCCGCTGCGGGCCTGCACGATGACGTCGTAGGCCGCCTTGCCGGCGTCGGGGCCCGAGCGGCCAAATCCGGTGGCCGAGGCGTACACGAGCCGGGGATTGCGGGCCCGCAGCACGTCGCTCGCAAACCCAAGCCGCTCCATCGTGCCCGGCCGGAAATTCTCCACGAGCACGTCGGCCCGATCGACGAGGGCGAGAAACGTCTCTCGATCGTCCGAATCCTTGAGATCGAGGACGATGCTCTTCTTGCCGCGGTTGACGCTGGCGAAGTAGCCGCTCTCGCCGCTCGGCAGGAACGGACCGTACTGCCGGGCGTCGTCGCCGCCGTCGGGCCGCTCGACCTTCACCACGTCGGCGCCGAGGTCGGCGAGCACCATGGTGCAGAACGGACCGGCCAGGACTCGCGTGAGGTCGAGAACCCGGATGCCGGCAAGAGGCTTCGTGGACATCGTGACGTGGTCTCCGTCGGCCGCCCTCAGGGCGTGGCCGTCCTTTCCTTGAGGTGACGATCGAGGAACCGAAAGACGGTCGCCTTCACGTCGAACGGTTCGTAGTCGAGATCGAAGGTGTGGGGAGCGTCAGGGATCTCGATCAGTTCGTGCTCCACGCCCCCTTTGGCCAGCGCCGCCGCGAACGTCCGGCTCTGGGAAACATCGACCACGTCGTCGCCGGTGCCGTGGATGAGCAGCACCGGGGCGTCACCGGCGTCGCAGTAGCTGACCGGCGATGCGCGGCGGTAACTCTCGGGATCCTCTTCCCGCGTCTTCAGAAACATCTTCATGTCATGGTAGTTCATCAGGTCCGACACCCCGTAAAGGTCGACCGCGCACTGCACGTTCGCGGGCGTGCCATCGTCGCCCGCCGGTTCAAGACCATCCTTGGGGCCGGTCACCGCCAGCATCGCGGCCAGATTGCCCCCCGCCGAACCCCCGATCACGCCGATCCGGTCCGGATCGACGCCAAGGCGATCGGCGTTGCGCCGCAACCAGCGGACGGCCGTCTTGGCATCCTGGAGGTTTCGCGGCCAGGTGGGCTTCTGGATGCCCTTCGACCAGAGCAGGTAGTCGATGCTCATCCCCACGTAGCCGTGGCGGGCCAGATGCGAGCCGATGTTCACCTCGCGGCGGCGATCCTTGTCGCCGTCGTTGAAGCCGCCGCCGTGAATGATGATCACGGCCGGCAGCCGCTGATCCTTGGGCATCTCGAGCGGAAAGTAGAGGTCAGCCTTCTGCTTGCGATCGGCTGGCAGGTAGGCCACGTCACGCTCCACGCGGATGTCGTCGGGAAACGTGACGGTCCGCTCCTTTTTCTTTTCGGCCGGCATTGTTTCGGCCGGCTTCCGCGCTGATGCCGTCTCCGCGACGGTCGTCTCCCGGGTCGGCTTCTGCGCGGCGGCGCGATCCCCGGTTGAGACCCTGCCGTCGAACGTGTCGGCGATCCCGTACACCCGCTGGTTGAGGGCTGTCATCTCCTCGATCACCGGCGACCAAGGAACGTACCGCGACGAGACGATGCCCTTGTTGGAGTCGCGGTTCGATGGATCGACGTTCTTGTCGTCGGGATCGTTGTCGGCGTACCGATGCCAGTGCCAGCCGACGCAGTTTCGCGTCCGCAGCAGGCCGATCGCGAAGTTCTGATAGAAGAGGCCGCGGTCTCGCTGGCCGCGCACGAGCCAGCCTGCGCCGCCGGTGTTGCCGAGGCCGCTGTCGGCACCCTTGGCGTAGTGCTCGGTCACCATGAACGGCCGGCCCGACTCGCGGGTCCACATGGCCATCTGGGCTTCGTCCGGCGTCCAGACTCGGTAATAGTTCACGCAGATCACGTCGCAGTGCCGACCAGCGGCGCGGAACACCTCGGGCAGATCGAACACCGGCTCGTGGAGCCGCACGCCGAGGAACAGGTGGTTGGGGTCGACCCGGCGGATGGCGGCCGCCACGATCGCGAGGTAGTGCTCGACGGCAAACTCGAGGAACGCCGAGCGGTCGGCATCGGTGATCACGGCGGCCACAGGAGCGGCCCCGCCCCGCCTCGCGGCGAGCCAGTCGCGGGCGGCGGCGTGGCCCGGATCGTCGGCGGGGAGGCGGAGGTAGTTTTCCAGCATCGCCCGACTCCAGGGCATCTCGTTGTCGGAGAAGTGCCCGAGCAGGAGCGGATCGTCGCGGTGCTTGGCAAGCTGCCGCGCGTGCTCGGCACAAAACTCCGGAAACGCTGGATCGAAGATGAACGGGCAGTCACCGGGATAGCCAACGTGCCCGGCCTGCATGAACGTGCCCCCCCGCTTCTTTCCATAGGCCGACATGAAGCTCCAGAGCCGGGTGGCAACCAGTGGCTGCGGGGCCGGATCCAAGAGGTCGTGCGCCGACCAGGCACCGGCCGTGTTGAATCCCGCCGCGCGGAGCTGCGACGTGGCGGCATCGGCCCAGCGACGTTCGGAGCCGAATCGTTGCTCGAGGGCCTCGCGGCCTCCATCGGTCCGCACCGGCGAGATGGAGTTCATGCCGCGGCTGATGAAGACCGCACCTTCGGGATCGACAAGCCACCAGCGACCGTCGATCCGCTCGGTGCGAAAGAAGCCCGAGGCGGTCGCGCGGCGGGACTCGAGGCCCCCAAAGCGATCGAGCGGGGCGTCGATCGGCAGCGGCGGGAGGTCGCCGAGCGTGGTCGTGGCGTGCTCGACGAACGGCATGCCCGGCTTGACCGCAGCCTCGATTGCCTGACTGGCCACGGGCGGTGCGGCGGTGCAGATGGCCGCCGACCATGCGGCCGCCATGACTACCGTGACCACCACGAACACCATGACAACGATCCAAAGTCTGCCCGGCAGGATAGTCGCCATCGGATCGCTCCAGAACGGGCTACTTGCGGGCACGTGGCTGCGCGGCAGGCCGCTTCGCGGCCTTGGGTCGCGAGCCCTGACCCGCAGGACTGGCGGCGGATTTCATATGGCTGATCGAGGCCACGAGATCACCGTATCGTTCGCCCTGCACGATCACATGGTCGCGGAGCAGCTGGGCTGCCTTGTCGCCATCTCCCGCGACCAACGCATCGACGATCGCCTGATGCTCGGCAAACGATGTTCCCACGCGGTTGCGGATCCGGAGCTGCAGCCGCCGATAGGGCCGCAGCCGTCGCTGCAACTGCACCGCCTGCTCGGCGAGAAAGGCGTTGTGCGCGGCCCCGTAGATCACCTGGTGAAACGTCTCGTTCTCGACGAAGTAGCCATCCGCAGAACCGGTGTCGCGAGCCCGCTCGCAGGCGCGATGGGCGGCCACGAGCTCGGCCTGCTCCTCGTCGGTGATCCGGCGGGCGGCGAGACGGGCGCACATGGCCTCGAGTTCGGCCATCACCTCGAACATCTCGCAGATGCGGTGCGGGCTGGCGTCGGCCACCACCGCCCCCCTCCGCGGCCGGAGGTCGACCATGCCCGACGAACTGAGTTGGATGAGCGTCTCTCGAATGGGCGTTCTGGATACGCCAAACTCCTTCGCAAGGGCCACCTCGTCGAGCCGCATCCCGGGCGGGTAGCGGCCATCGACGATCCGTTCCTCGATCATTTCCCGGACGGCAAGCGAGCGTTTTGGGGGGGCGGCGGGAGCGCGCATGGCAAGGGATCCGGAGTTGGCTCTGGGCGGGGAATGCAATGACGCCGCAATCATGCCACGACTCCTCGAACGCATAAAGTGTATACGATTTTGTTTTTCTGGTACACGACGCGGTGGAGTGCGGTCAAAAACGGCTTTCTGGCGGCATCTGAAAGCATTCCTCCGGCATCCTGCACTCACGCGAGGGGTTTTGAAGGTTTTTGCAACCAGACGCACTCGCCGATGTGGATGCATTCGTGATCGGCTGACATCACGAACGACCGGCTTCTGGTCTTGGCCCCCTCCTTGATGTATGTATACAAAAAAGGCACACTTGTATCGGAGTGGGTCGCCATGAAACAGCCGGCACGACGTTCGCAACGACCGGGATCGCCAGCCCGCATCGAGCGGCTTGAGCAGCGCCGCTGCCTCGCGGTGCGCATCGTCGCCGACAATCCCCTCGTCGGCGAGGTGCCGGTCACCGGGGCATACGTACAGACGTTCGATTCACTGCCGGCGTCTGGTTCGGTGTCGTGGGTCGACGACACCACGCTCAACGGCTGGTACGCCAACCTCACGCAGGGGCAGGTCTCCACCGGCAGCATGACGGCCACCGCTCCGGGAACGGTGTCGGCCGTGACGGTCGGCTCGGTCGGCACGCAGGCCACGCTCAACAGCCTCGGAGCATCGGGCTCCGCCAATCGCGCGCTCGGTGGCACTCCAAGCGCCTACGCAACCGGCTCGAGCAACCTCTTCTCGAGCAAGTCGGTGAACGTCGCCCTGCGCGTCAAGAATGCCACGGGCGGCGTGCTCACCGGGCTGAAGGTGGCCTACGACACGATCGCCACCGCCACGACCGCCACCAACGGCCTGGCGTTCGCCTACAAGGTGTTCGCCGCCGGCAGCGGCACGATCTCGACCAACTTCATCGAGACCCACGAATACCTCAACACCTACAACGGCGTCTACAACGAGTCGATGCGGACGGAGTTTGGCCGCCGCATCTCCAGCACCGACGGCTGGACCGCCGTCGTCAAGGACATCGTGCCGGCCTCGTCGGCGAGCCGCACCGGCACGCTGACGCACGTGCTTCGCGACCTCGCGGTGAACCCCGGCGACGAGGTCTGGCTCGCCTGGCACATCGCCCGCGAGAACAGCGGCACGACGACGACCGCCATCGATAACGTCACGCTTTCGGAGTTCACCGTCGGCCGCCCGACCCTGCCGGTGATTACGACGCACCCACGGGATCTCGCCGTCGCCACGGGCCTGCTCCGCGACGCAACCCTCTCGGTCGTCGCCCGCGGCTCGTCGTTGACGTACCAGTGGCGGAAAAACGGCGTGCCCATCCTCGGAGCGGCCGCTGCCACCTACGCCCTGACCGACGTCACCAGCGCCCTCGAGGGGTCCTACGACGTGGTCGTCTCGTCGGCCGCGGGCAGCGTCACGAGCCTGCCGGCCCGGGTCAACTCCTACGGGAAGAAGGCGATCACCACGGTCAACGACGTCTCGTTTGCCGCGTACAGTTCCGGCATCTCGCAGCTTCAGGCCGCCAGCGGAGGCACGCTCTGCGACCTCTACTACCCCACGACGCTGCCCACGTCCACGACGAAGGTGCCGGCGGTGATCGTGATCCATGGCGGCGGCGGCAACAACGGAGACAAGTCGGACACCCGCGAGGTCGAAGCCTCGCAGGAACTCGCCGCCCGCGGCTGGTTCGTGATGACCATCAACTATGCCATGTCGTCATCCACGCAGCAGTGCTGGCCTTACAACCTCTGGGATGCCAAGCAGGCGGTTCGCTGGCTCAAGCAGAAGGCCGACGCCGGCACCTACAACATCGACAAGACGAAGATCGGCGTGGTCGGATTTTCCTGGGGCTGCAACCTCGGCTCGATGCTGGCGATGACAGGCCCGGGCGACGATGTCGGCGTGTCCTCGTCGTCGCTGAAGGTCGAGCCACCGGCCCGTGGCAACGCCTACGACGCCTACTCGACCGACGTGCAGTGCTCGGCGGTGTTCTACGGGGCGACCGACCTGCCCAACTACCACCAGATGAACCAGTTTCTCAACTACACCGCCTGGGACAACCGCACGCTCTACCGCCGCGCCTCGCCAATCAACTATCCCAACGCGAATGCCGCCCCGATGCTGGTGGCCCACGGCTCCGCCGACGACGACGTCTGGCAGAGCCAGACCGAGGCGACCTACCACATGCAGCGGACGCAGGGGGCGAGGCTCGAGCCCTACCTCCAGGTTCCCGGGGGCGAGCACTCGTTCGGCCTCTACGACACCTCGCGGATCGCCGCCGGCTTCCCGAATCCGATCGACGTCCGCCCGGAGACGATCGGCTTCCTGGAGAAATACCTCGTCGAGACAACGCAGCGGCCGGCGATCCTCGCCGAACCCGTGAGCAAGACGGTGGCCGCCGGCGGCCAGTTCACGCTCTCCGTGAGAGCCTCCGGCTCTCCCGCGCCGACCTACCAGTGGCGAAAAGACGGTTCCGCGATCGCGGGTGCGACGTCCGCCACCTACACCACCACCGCCGGCGGCTCGACACCCGGCTGGTACGACGTGGTGGTGACCAACGCTGCGGGATCGGTGACGACCACGGCGGCGCTGGTGGCGGTGTCCGGGGCCGTGACGCCCGTGCCGCCGCAGGCGGGCAACGACGCGGTCACCACGCCATGGAACACGGCCATCGCCGTGAACGTCCTCGGAAACGACAGCGATTCCAACGGTGATCCGCTGACGATCTCGGCTGTCACGCAGGGTCAGTACGGCAGTGTCGTCATCGGATCGGGCGTGGTCACCTACACGCCCTTCACCGGCTATGTCGGAGCCGACTCCTTCACCTACACGATCAGCGATGGCAACGGCGGCACGGCCACGGCCACGGTGACGGTCGCCGTGGAGGCGATGGCCGCCGCGCCGCTCGCGGCGGAGGCGACGGTCGAGAGCGGCACCAACGCCGCAAACGACGTGGATGAGGCCAATGCCGACGCAACGGGCGGCTACGTGGCGGTGAAGTTCAGCACCACGGGCACCCGCCGCAAGGCCTACTTCCAGTTCGACGTGTCGAACCTCGCCGTCAAGGCGGGCGGTGCGGCGACGTTCACACTGCGGTTCAAGAACAGCTACACGCAGCGGGTGCAACTCTGGGCGCTCAACGAGTCGTATGCCTCGTTTGCCGCCACGGCCACGTGGAACACGGCGCAGGCCAACGACACCACGGGCAACGGCATGCTGGCCAGCGGCGCGTTGTCAGCGACGGCGATCGGCGACAGCGTGATGCTCCAGCCAGGCGTTTCCCCCTACAAGCCCGCCACGTTCACGATCCCGAATGTTGCATCGTTCGTGAGGGGAGGCCGAATCACGTTCGTCGTGGCCGGTGCCGACGTCACGCCCGCCGACACCACCGCCGGCCTGACCAACAACGCCAGCGGTGCCAGGTTCCTCCGCGCCCAGGCGTCGCTCTCCATGCCGGTCATCGACACGGGGGTCTATGTGGCTGCCGGCCAGACGGTGACGAGCAGCACGACGTATTCCGGAAGCCAGCAGCTCGTGAAACGCGGCCCCGGCACGCTCATCCTGGCGACCGGCAACAGCCACTCGGGCGGCACGGTGGTCGAGGCGGGCCGCGTGGTGGTGGCCAACATCGTGGCGCTCGGCAGCGGCGGGCTGCGGGTCGCCAACGGCGGCAGGCTTGTCGCGGACGTGGGGACCTCGGAGATCCGCGTGTCGTCGCTGGTGGTGGAAGCCGGCGGCGGCATCGACCTGGGCGCCGGACGGATCACCGTGGCGGCCGGAGGATTCACCACCGCCGGCATCGTGGCCCTGATCACGGCCGGCCTCAACGGCGGCGACTGGGCCGGCACGAGCGGAATCACGTCGGGGCTCGCAGCGACGACGCCGGACCGCTGCGTGGGATACGCCCCGAACGACGACGGCTCGCTGACGGTCGCGTTTGCGGCATCGGGCGACACCAACCTCGACGGCCTGATCGACACCCTCGACATTGCCAACATCGCCGCGGCCGGCCTGTTCGACGCGGGGATCGCCACGGCCTGGTGGCAGGGTGACATCAACTACGACGGCTTCATCGACATCCTCGACCTCTCGGCGCTGCTCGGTTCGGGGCTCTACGACGAGGCGTCGTACCTGCCGTCGGGCCTGTCGGCTCGCGAGGCGGCTTTTGCCGACCACGACGCGCGGCCGCCGGCGTAGGCCTTGCGGACCGAGGACCACGCCAGCCGATTGGCAGCCGCCACCACGCGGAGTACATTCCCGCGATCCTCACAGGATTCGCGCATGCCCCCCGAGTTCACGGACGACGAGACGCCGGAACCCGGGCGACGCCTCACCGCTGGGTCTCCACCCCGGCGTCGCAACCCGCGGCAGCCGCTGCTGCTCGATGATCCGCCCGCCGAACCACCAGGCGTTCACCGTCTCCACACGGCCGCGATGATGGCCGACGTGCTCGGCGTACCCCCGGCTGCGATCCGCCACTGGTCTCGCGGCGGCCTGCTCGTCCCCGCGCACGTCGCCGGCTCGGTCGAGTGGTTCGACTTTCCGCAGCTGGTCGTGGGTCGCCATCTCGCCCGCCTGCTCGCGGGCGGGCTCTCGCTCCGTGAAATCGACGCCAAGCTCGGTGGCCTGGCGCCGGGCGGAGCGCGGGCGGCGGCGGAGGCCGCGGCACGGGTGCGGCTCGATGGCCGGCGACTGAACCTCGACGAGGGGGGCCGCCTCCTGGCCCCGGGCCGCCAACTCCAACTCGGCTTCTACACGTCGTCGTTTGCCGACGCCGCAGACGCCGTCGATGAGTCGGACGAGCCGGCGATCGTCGGCATGCGGCCAACACCACCGGCCGCGGCGCAGGTCCCGGCCGCCCCTGCGGCCGACCTTCCCGCTCCGGGTACCGATGCGGCAGAGATTCTCGACCTTGCCGACGACCTCGAGGCGGCCGGAGAGTTCGTCGAGGCGGCGGAGGCCCTGCGGGCGGTACTCCAGGCCCAAGGGCCGTCGGCTCGCGTGGTCTTCATGCTGGCAGAACTGCTCTACAGGTCAGGCGACCTGACGGCTGCGCGGGAGCGGTACTACGCGGTGATCGAGATCGACCCCGACCATCTCCAGGCCCGCGCGAGCCTCGGCTGCGTGCTCGCGGAACTCGGCGAGCACGACCTCGCGGTCGCGGCGCTCGAAGGCGTGCTCCGTCAGGAGCCCGACTATGCCGATGCCCACTGGCACATCGCGGGCGTGCTCCGCGAGATGGGACACGCGAGCGACGCCGACCACCATCTCCGCCGGTTTCTCGCGCTCGCCCCGGCAAGCCCGTGGGCCACCCTCGCCCGCGTTCGGCTCGACGAGCAGCGGTGAAGAACACGCCGGGTGGCATCCTGCGCGACGAGTGGCGTGGGATCCCTGAACGTAGCCGCAGGGTGGCAACCTGCGGTGAGAAACGCACAGGGAGAAAACCAGTGCTACGGAAGGGCAGCGAGGGGCAGTTCCGAGCAGCGCGACGGGGCCGGCATGCCCCCATCGCTTACGCGATTGGGCTTCCTGAGTTGGGCAGCGAGGGGCTGCCCATGCCCGGGAGCCGGCGTTGTCGGCCAGCGCAGGCAGGATGCCGGAGCGCAGCCGGCATCGAGCGAGCGAAGCCCAGGATGGGCGCAGCGAGCGTCCGGCGACGGGCATGGGTAGCCGCGAGCGCGATGCCAGGCGGGCGATCGCAGGTTGAAAACCTGTGCTACGTGGGCACGTCTGTCAGTACGCGCCCCAGGGGCCGCGGACGGCGTTGACGCCGAACTGCACCGTGTCACTCGGCTGATTGGGCGTCGGCAGGAAACCGCCGCCACCGCTGCCGGCCATCGCACCCGGGCCCGGATACGGCCGATGAAACTGGTGATAGATCGGCGCCACGCGGCTGCTCGGCACGCCCCATGAGTACTGCGTCATGAACTCGCTCGTGGGCGGCACGACCAGCGCGATCGGCCGGCCCTCAGCCGGGTCGTACCAGGCGCTGTGCCAACTCTTGCCCTGGGCGCGGAGGAAGTACCGCTTCTCCCAGGCGTTGTATTTGCAGTGCTCGTGCAGGCCGCCTGTCTTTCCGTAGCCACAGGGTCCGCCCACCGGCGTTCCGCAGCAGTGGCCGCACTTCCCACAGTGACCGCAGCCATGACCGCACGGCCCGCAGCCCTTCCCGCAGTGTCCGTGATGGCAGCAAAGCCCGCGACCGCAATGGCCCTGGCCGCAGCCTGTCTGGCCGCAGCCTGCCGGACCGCACTGGCCCGACGCGCAGCCCACGCCGGAGCATCCTGATGCTGGCATGCCATGACCGAAATGATCCCCAGCCGTTGCGAGGCGGAAGCCTGCAGTGGCCAAGGAGACGCAGCCCGCGACGAGCGTGGCGGTGAGGACGCGGCGATCCATGATGCGAGGTTCTCCGGGATCAGTACCAGTAGGCATGCACGTCGGTCCGCATGCCGGTCACGCCCGCAGGACGGATGTAGCGGCGACGGTGCTTGTAGAGGAACTCGTGCGGCATGAACGGCGGATAGGTATTCCAGGTGTGTCCCACGCGGGGCGGCACCGGTCGCGGCGAGACGTAGAGCTGCGCCCCCATGCCGGGATAGCCGCCGGCCGGCACAGGCGGCACGTAGAAGTTGTAGAAGACGTCGGGCGTGGGACCTTCGGCGCCGCCATCGATCGGGATCGCGAGGGCGGAGGCGGCCGTGATCGCCTCGGCGACGAGCAGCGTCGCGAGCATCCAGGGCCGGTTCGAGCGGACACGCAGCATCGGGGCACCTCGTGGACGGAGCCAGACGTTTCCGGGATCGCCCCGGCAACCGAAACTTCGGCCGGAACGTGTCCTGCGCATCACTCCGCCAATGCCTCGGATGCCGGTTCTTCCTGACAGGCACACCTTCCGCAGCTATCGCAGTGAAGGCCCACGGCGGTGTGCCTGCGGTGATTCCAGTGGGTTGCAGTGGTTGCCCGTGCCAATCGAGCGGCCTAGGAAACCGATGCAGCCCGGAGGGCGAAGCGAGGTTTCCTGCGAGTGAGCGAAGGGTAGGACGCCCCGGAGCGAACGTCCGGTGAGATGGCACGGGCAAGCCCGGCTGCCCCGGCCAGCGGCGGATCACAACGGCCCACCCCAAAGTCCCCGCGACCCGCAAAGCCGGCCCCACTTGCCAAGCCTGCCATCCGGGATCACAGTCTGGGGGCCAAAACCCCGGAAAACCCATGGCCAAGACAGCCAAACCACCAGCCGCGAAGAAGGCAGCCAAAGCGAGATCCTCCAAGGCCGCCACCGTGGAGAAGGAACCGGAACCGGTCGCCCACGGCGAGGCCCCCGCCCAGAACAAGCCCACCGCGAAACGCCGGGCCACCGCCCAGAGCCTCGCCGCCGGCCAGCGCGACATCTCGGTGAGCGAGTTCTTCGCCAAGAATCGCCACCTGCTCGGGTTCGACTCACCCCGCAAGGCGCTGCTCACGAGCGTGAAGGAGGCGGTGGACAACTCCCTCGACGCCTGCGAGGAGGCGGGCATTGTTCCCGAGATCTGGGTGCACATCGAGCAGGTGGGCGACAGTGGCACCCGCTACCGCATGGGCGTGCAGGACAACGGCCCCGGCATCGTCAGCAAGCAGATCCCGCTGATCTTCGGCAAGCTGCTCTACGGCTCCAAGTTTCACCGGCTGCGGATGAGCCGCGGCCAGCAGGGCATCGGCATCTCGGCCGCCGGCATGTATGGCGTGCTCACCACCGGTAAGCCGGTGAAGATCATCTCCAAGATCGACGCCAAACATCCCGCCCACTACTCCGAACTGCGGATCGACACCAAGACCAACCAGCCGGAGATCTTGAACGGCAAGGGCGACGGCGTGGACATCCCCGCCGGCAAGGGCGGCGCGGAGTTGATGAAGAAGCACTCGATCGAGTGGGTCGCCGAGAACGACAAGGGCGAGCCGGTGAACCACGGCACCCGCGTGACGATCGAGATGGAGGCCAAGTTCCAGCGTGGGCGGGGCAGCGTCGAGGAGTATCTCGAACAGACGGCGATCTCCAACCCGCACGCCCGGATCCACTTCCAGGGTCCTGATGGGCCGGAACGGATCCTGGAGCGATCGACCGACGACCTGCCGCCGGAGCCCAAGGAGATCAAGCCGCATCCCTACGGCGTGGAACTCGGCCGGCTCGTGACGATGCTCCAGGAGCATCCCAAGATCACGCTCGCGCAGTTCCTCACGCAGTCGTTCTCCCGCGTGTCGCACGGCACGGCGAAGAAGATCTGTGACACGGCGAAGCTCTCGAGCCGCGTGACCACGGGGAAGCTCGGCCGCGGCGAGGCCGACGCGCTCTTCAAGGCGATCCAGGAGACGAAGATTCCGCCGCCGGCCACCGACTGCGTGGTGCCGATCGGGGAGCAGCGGCTGCTGGCCGGACTCCGCCAGGTCGTGCCTGGCGAGTTCTTCACCGCGGCCACCCGTCCGCCATCCGTCTACCGAGGCAACCCGTTCGTCATCGAGGCGGCGCTCGCCTACGGCGGCGGCGTGGCGGCTCAGAAGATCAGCCGCGAGGGGCTCGGCGAACTCGCCTCCGAGAGCGATGCCCGCAGCCTGCGGCAGTTCCTCACCACCACGTTCACCGGCATGGGAGGCGAGGCGGCCGACAAGATCCTCGCCGAGGCCCAGCTTGCGCCCCGGCAGAGCCCGTCGAAGCTCAAGAAGCCGCAGCTCGACGCCCTGCACGGGGCGATGCAGCACGTCAACGTGGACGAAGGGCAGAGCATGAACGTGCTGCGGTATGCCAACCGCGTGCCGCTCCAGTTCCAGCCCGCGGCCTGCGCGGTCACGCAGACGATCACCTCGACCAACTGGCGGTCGTACGGCCTCTCACAGTCGCGGGGCGGCCTGCCGAATGGTCCCGTGACGGCGATGGTGCACGTGGCGAGCGTCTGGGTGCCGTTCACCAGCGAATCCAAGGAGGCGATCGCCTCGTATCCGGAGATCCAGAAGGAGATTCGCCTCGCCCTGCAGGCGGTGGGCCGCAAGCTCGGGATGTACATGCGGCGGCGGCTCCGCGTGGCCCAGGAGGGGCAGCGGCGGAGCATCTTCCTGCGATATCTCGGCGAGGTGGCGACGGCCGTGGCGCAGATCAACGGCCAAGACCGGGCCAAGCTCTACGAGCAGCTGCTCGCCGTCGCCAAGAAAAAGACGGCCGAGGCCGACGTGAAGCTCGACGACCGCGGCCGGCCGATCCAGGAGGAAGAGGATCTCGAACTCGGCGACAACTGCATCATCGTGCCGCAGGTGATGCCCGGGCAGGCCGACGGCGATGCGTCCGCGACCAAAAAGGAGCCGAGGGCCAAGGGCCGGAAATCAAAGATCGCGACGGTCGAGGGAGACGACGCCGAGACTCCGGTCGCGAGCACGAAACACGCTCCGCCGAAGAAGAAGGCGACAGCGACCAAGAAACCCACGCGGCGGAAGAAGTAGCTTCAGGTTTTCAGCCTGACATGATTCCCACGTGATCCTTGCGTTCGAGTGTATGGCCGGTGAAAGCCGAGCGGCCGTGAGGCCGCGGGCAAACCACGCTGGACGCCGCGTCGTGTGGTGGTTCGCCTCGCGGCGTTGGGCTTGGACGGCGGCCGCGCGCGATTCAAGCGGGAGTCGTAGCACACGGCGCATACACGAGCCTGAGGCGTTCCTGCAGCGGTGTCACTCCGCCAGGAAGCCCCGAGCGGGAGCGAGGGGATCAAGCGTGGCGGCGGCGAGCGACGCGTACCGATCCGCGGAGTCGTTCCCGTCGCTACCGCTCCGGGCTTTGAGGGGTCCGTGGAAAAACCCGCGAGGATCACGTGCGGTTGAAACCATGTGCTGCGAGAAGACCCGAACGACGCGGCCACGACAGCATGCCCCCATCGCGTACGCGATGGGGCTTCCTGAGGCAGGCTGCGAGGGGCTGCCCGTGCCCGGGAGCCGGCGTTGCTGACGAGCGCAGCCATGGATGGCGGAGCGAAGTCAGCATCGAGCGAGCGAAGGCATGGAGGGCCGTAGCGAGTGTCCGGCGATCGGCACGGGCAGCCCCGAGCCTAGAGCGCATCTCCTCTAGCTGTAGCGATGAGTTGGAAATCCTGAGCGGGTAGGCGAGGGGGTCGGCGAACGCTCGAGGAGCCTTGGGCGTATCCTCGCCCCGGCGACAATCCGAAG
>JAGWWA010000025.1 GCA_018970605.1 Planctomycetota bacterium
CCCCCGGCGCCACCATACAGGATGAAGATTAGCGGAACGGAAAAAAAGAGAAGAAGTACTGCGGTGACGCCACCGGTAACCAACCACAGTCGAAGCTTATCGGTCTTCATGTGAGCGGTGAACCAATAATTCTGCGGTTCTCCGTAGACACCCCATTATGCCCCGATAGCGGGATTATGCCCTGCGCCGGTGATCGCCCGCTACGTCTTTTCACGGTTTGGCTTACGGGACAGTTTCGCCCGAATCTTCTTGGGGTGTTATGAAGCAAGAATGCTGCGTAGCGGCGGGGGTGATTCGCCGGCTGGACTGGCTGTACGGCTGCCTGGTTGTCGGGGTGTCTGGTTGATCTGCGATCGGGCTGACCGCTGCCCGCGTCGGAATCAGCCATCGCCCAGCCCCTTGAGTTCGTCCAGCGGGCTCGTCACGCCGCGGCCGCCTCGGTTCAGGACGTGCGTGTAGATCATCGTCGTCTTCACGTCGTTGTGTCCCAGCAGCTCTTGGACCGTGCGAATGTCGCTGCCCCGCATCAGGAGGTGCGTCGCAAACGAGTGCCGCAGCGTGTGGCACGCCGCCCGCTTCTCGATTCCGGCCGATACCACCGCCAGCCGCATCGCCTTCTGCATCAAGGTCTCGTGGTAGTGGTGTTGAAAGTGCCGGCCAAGTTGCTGGTCGAAGTAGTAGCCCTTCGCCGGAAACACCCACTGCCACGGCCAACTCTGCCCAATGCCAGGGTATTTCCGCTCAAGGGCATGCGGCACCTGCACGCACCCCCGACCGTCCCGCACCTCGTTCGTGTGGTGCACCCGGTTACGCGTGAGCTGCCGCTGAAGAAGGGTTTTGAGACGTTGTGGCAGCACCGATATCCGGTCCTTGTTGCCCTTCGCCTCCCGGATCGTGATCTCGTTCGTCTCGAAGTCGATGTCTTTCACCCGCAGCGTCAGGGCCTCGTTGAGCCGCATGCCGGCGCCATACAGCAGGAGCGCCACCATCAGCGGCACGCCCTCAAGCCGGGCCAGCACGCGGCTCACCTCGTCGGGTGTCAGCACCACGGGAAGCCGCTTGGGGCGCTTCGCCCGCACCACGCCTTCGAGAAGGCCGAGCGGCTGCTCGAGAACCGTGCCGTAGAGAAAGAGGAGGGCGCTGAGGGCCTGGTTCTGCGTCGAGGCCGACACGTGCCCGTCCACGGCGAGATGCGTCAGGAAGGCATTGACCTGTGCCACGCCCATGTCTCGCGGATGTCGCTTGCGATGGAAGAGAACGAAGCGACGAATCCAGCGGACGTAGGTCTTGCGGGTGTTGGCCGAAAGATGGCGAGCAATCGCTGCATCCGACACCCGGTCGAGAAGCCGCGGTGGCTCGTGGCGAGGGCGGCCGGTGGTGTCCATCGGAACGAGCTCCCGAGGTGACTTGACGACTCGCCTGCAAGTATGTACGGATGTACATTCTTTTGCAATCGGGTGGCCAAGTGATGGCGTCCGCGCTCCATGCGTGGCGGGCGCCGCCGCCGGTCAGCCGCCGCAGTAATCGATCGCGCGGGCGATCTCGCTTTTGAGATCCTTGCGGGGCACGATCCGGTCGATGAAGCCGTGTTCCAGCAAGAACTCGCTCGTCTGGAAACCCTTCGGCAGCTCCACACGGATCGTCGCCTTGATCGTCCGCGGTCCCGCAAACCCGATCAGGGCCCGCGGCTCCGCGAAGCAGAGGTCGCCGAGCGACGCAAAACTCGCCGCCACGCCGCCCATCGTGGGATTCGTGAGCACTGAGATGAAGAGGCCGCCGGCCTGCGAGTAGCGGGCGAGCGCCGCCGACACCTTCGCCATCTGCATCAGCGACAGGATACCCTCGTGCATCCGGGCCCCGCCGCCCGACGCACTGATGATGATCAGCGGCAGCTTGCCGGCTGTCGCCCGCTCGACGAGCCGCGTGAGCCGCTCGCCGACCACGCTTCCCATGCTGCCCATGATGAACGACGAGTCGGTCACGCCGCAGGCCACGCGTCGCGCCCGGATCATGCCTGTGCCGGTGAGCGCCGCGTCCTTGAGTCCGGTCCGCTTTTGCTCCGCGACGATTCGCTCCGCATACGGCTTCTTGTCGCGAAACCCGAGCGGGTCGGCCGGCTTGAGGTCGCCGTCCCACTCGTCGAAGGTGCCCGCGTCGAGCAGCTGCTCGATCCGCTTGGCCGCCGACACATACCAGTGGAAGTCGCACTGCGGGCAGACGTTGAGGAGCTCTTCGGCCTCCTTACGGTAGATCGTGGCGCCGCAGCCGTCGCACTTCAGCCAGAGGCCCTCGGGCACGCCCCGCTTGGGCCGCGGGCCGCGTGAGGAAGCGCCGCCGGCGGGCTGCTTGGGCCCGACGGCCTGCGGCAGCGCCTGGACGGCGGAGTCGGCGGCTGACGTTGACGCCTGGCGAGTGCGTTCCATGCTGGTGACCGAAACGTCGAGGGCGTGAGGGCCGGTTGCCCTGACTGACAGTGAAGGCTGGGTTGAAGGCCGACGGAGTTTATCGCGGCGACGGCCCGCGGTGCTGCGCCGCTTTCAGCGGGAAACAAACGGCTGCGACGGGGCCGATTCCAGCGGATTGGAGGGGGTGACCGCCGCGCCCGGCCGCGGGGGCTGCCACTGCGCGGCCACCGGCAGCATGTCCACCAGATCGGCGTCGGCGTCGAACCGCCACAGGTCGCCCATCGAACGGCCCGACACAAGCCACGTCACGATCGCGTCGAGCGGCCGCGGTACGACCACCGCGACGGTGCCTGCAGGATGGCGCTTGAAGATCCTCTCGATCGCCGCCTCGACCCGCTCGCAGGCTTCCTCGAGCAGTTCGCCCTCCGGCGGCGATACTGACCACGGGTTGTCTTGCCACTGCCGGTGCAGCCGGGGCTGCGTGTCGCGAATCTCCTCCACGAGCCGGCCCTGCCAGAGTCCCATGTCCACGTTGCAGAGATTCGGCAGATGCTTCGGCTTCAGGCCGCAGGCCGTTGCGATGATGCGCGCCGTCTCGTCCGCCGTCTCGTCGGCTGAAGCGTAGATCGCTGCGGGCGGATCGGCTGCCAGCCGGTCGCCGGCCCGCGTGGCCGCCGCCACACCCTCGGTCGAGAGCGGCATGTCGAGCGTGCCGCGAATGCGTTCCTGAAGGTCGTAGTCGGTCGCACCAGCTCGGATCACGATCAGATGGTCAGGCACGGAAGGGGATGTCTCCAGGAGGAACGATCAGGCCGCAGCGCGGGCCAGGGCCTCGAGGTCCGCGATCGCGCGACCGTAGTCGGATGCACGCATCACGGCACTGCCCGCCACGATCAGTTCGGCACCGGCCGCGGCCACCGGGCCGATCGTGTCGGGTGCGATCCCGCCGTCGAGGCCAAGACGGAAGGACGCGTTCATGCGGCTGCGGGCCGCCACGAGCCAGGCAAGTTTGTCGAGCGCGGAGGGGATGAACTTCTGCCCGCCATATCCAGGCTCCACGCCCATCACGAGCACGCCGTCGCACGACCCGAGCCAGGGCTCCAGGGCCTCCACCGGCGTGTTTGGACTGATCGCCAGATGGGCCCGGCTGCCGAGCGACGCGATCGTTTCGAGTGTCGCCCGGGGGTTGTCGAGCGCCTCGATATGGACGGTAAGGATGTCGGTTCCGAGTTTCGCGTACGTCTCGATCGCCGCCTCGGGTTCCTCGATCATGAGGTGCGTCTCGATCGGCACTTTTGCGGCGCGCCGCACGGCCTCCACCACGACCGGTCCGTAGGTGAGCTGCGGCACGAACCGGCCGTCCATCACGTCGAGATGCAGGGCCTTGGCCCCGGCAGCTTCGAGCCGCTCCACCTCGCGGGCCAGATGCCCGTAATCACAGAGCAGCAATGCCGGCAGCACGACGGGACCGTGGGCGTCGAGGGTCGCCGAGAGTCGGTCGGTGGCTTGGCCAGCCTGGTGAGACACGGTCGCGTGATGCGGGGGGCGGCGGGCCTCCGGTGGCCCGCAACGCTGGGCCGATTCTACCAAGTGACCGATTCCCGCAGGCCCATCGGCGTCAGCCGTGGGGCGGTCGCCAGCGCCGCCCTGCGTCTTAAACCCCATGCCCCGATAGACTTGCAGCAAAGGGACACCGCCATGGCCACCACGCGAACGCCTCCCGCAGTCGATGGGGTCGCAGGCCCCGGAACGCTGCTCCCCAGCCGTCTCACGGCCGCCGATCGCGAGCGGATCGAGGCCCGCGTGCAGGCGATCGGCCGCGACCTGCTCGCCGCCGCCCTCGCCACGCGGCCGTCGGTCATCTCGCCCGACTACTGGGCCGAGCAGGCCGGTGAGTGGGCCACCGCGGATGACGATCTCAAGGTGCGACTCTTCCGGCTCGTTGACTGCATGCCGATGCTCGATGACCCGGCCGCTGTCGATCGTCATCTCCGCGAATACATCGACGACGCCACACTCGACCGGCTGCCTCCCACGATCGGCATGGCGTTCAAGGCTGCCCGCACCGGAATCCTCTCGCCACTCGCCGCCCGCGCGGTCCGTGCCGCGATGCTCGCTCAGGCCCGCCGCTTCATCGCCGGCACCAACCCCACCGAGGCGGCGCGGGCAGCCCTCGCCGAACGCCGCCGCCATCGCGGCTTCACGCTCGATCTGCTCGGCGAGACGGTCACCAGCGAAACAGAGGCCGACGCGTACGCCGCCGCCTACTCCCGCCTGCTCATCGAACTTCCGCCGCAGGCCGCCCACTGGCCGCACGATCCACTGCTGGATGACGGCCCTGTCGCCAACGGCCAGCCGCACGAACTGCCGCGGGTGAACGTCTCGCTCAAGCTCTCCGCCCTCGACAGCCGCTTCGATGCCATCGATCCCGCAGGGACCACCGATCGCGTGCTTTCCCGGTTGCGACCGCTCTGGCGGCTTGCCCGCGATGCGGGCGCTCAGGTGCACATCGACATGGAAAGCCATGCCGCCAAGGACCTCACGCTCGCGATCTTCAAACAGATCGCCATGGAGGATGAGTTTCGCGACTGGCCCCACTGCGGTGTCGTGGTGCAGTGCTACCTGCACGAGTCGCCTCGTGACCTCGCGGGGCTCGCGGCCTGGGCGACGAGCCGTGGCACGCCGGTCTGGATCCGACTCGTGAAGGGCGCCTACTGGGACTACGAAACGATCCACGCCCGCGCCGCCGGCTGGCTGATTCCGGTGTGGCAAGAGAAGTGGCAGACCGACGCCTGCTACGAGGCCGCCACCACGTTCGTGATGGAGCATGCCGACGTGCTTCGCCCCGCGCTTGGCAGTCACAACCTCCGCTCCCTCGCCCACGGCATGGCCGTCGCTGAGCACCTTGGTCTCGATCGTCGCGCCGTCGAGATGCAGATGCTCTACGGCATGGGCGACGCCGAGAAGGAGGCCGTCACGAAGGCCGGCTGGCGGATGCGGGTGTACATGCCCTACGGCGAACTCGTGCCCGGCATGGCGTATCTCGTTCGCCGCCTGCTCGAAAACTCCTCGAACGAGTCGTTTCTTCGGGCGGGCTTCATCAAGCACGTGCCCCCGGACGTGTTGCTGGCGCCGCCGCGGCCGCCTGCCGGTGGACATCGCGAGAAATCGCACGTGGCCGATGCGTCGCACGAACCGCCCGCCTTCGCGAACGAGCCGCTCGCCGACTTTTCGATCGAAGCCAACCGGCAGGCCATGACGCACGCCATCGACCGCATGGCGGCATCGCTCACCACCGGACCCGCGCGGGTGCCGGTCGTGATCGACGGCCGCGAGGTCGCGACGACCGATCGGCTCGTTCGCGAGAACCCCTCCGACCGCCGGCAGGCAGTGGCGGAGGTGTCGCTCGCGGGCGTGGCCGAGGCCGAAAGGGCCGTCGCGGCGGCCCACGCCGCGCTTCCATCGTGGCGGGCGGTGCATGTTCGCCAACGCGCCGACGTCCTCCATGCCGCCGCCTCGATCATGCGGGCGCGACGGGATGACCTGGCGGCGACGATGGTGCTCGAGGTCGGAAAACCGTGGCGGGAGGCCGACGCCGACGTCGCCGAGGCGATCGACTTCTGCGACTACTACGCGCGGCAGGCGGTCGAACTCGTCGCGCCGCGCCGCGTGGATGTGCCGGGGGAGGAGAACGCCACGGCGTTTCTGCCGCGGGGCGTGAGCGTGGTGATCGCCCCGTGGAACTTCCCACTTGCGATCCTCGCCGGCATGACGACGGCGGCGCTCGTCACCGGGAATCCGGTGGTGATGAAGCCGGCCGAGCAGTCGTCGCTCATCGCCAGGAAGCTCCACGAGATCCTGCTGGAGGCGGGCACACCGCCGGCCGCCCTCGCCTTCTTGCCCGGCCGCGGCGAGGTGATCGGGCCTGCGCTCGTGGCCCATCCTGCCACGGCGCTTGTCGCCTTCACCGGGTCCCGAGACGTCGGCCTCGCGATCAACCGTCTCGCCGCTGAGGCATCGGCCTCCGGTGAAGCGCGGCTTGTGAAGCGGGTGATCGCCGAGATGGGAGGGAAGAACGCCATCATCGTTGACGACGACGCCGACCTCGACGAAGCCGTGGTCGCGGTCGCCCAGAGTGCCTTCGGATTCCAGGGGCAGAAGTGCTCGGCCTGCTCACGGGTGATCGTGCTCGATCACGTGCACGATGCCTTCGTGACGCGGCTTGCCGGCGCCGTGCGGAGCCTCCACGTCGGCGCCGCCACCGATCCTGGCAGCCGCCTCGGACCTCTCGTGGATGAGGAGGCTCGCGATCGCGTGCGACGATTCATCGAAGTCGGCCGCCGTACCGCGCGGGAGATCGTGGCGGTGGACGTGGGCGACCTCGCCGACCGTGGTTGGTTCGTGGGGCCGCACGTCTTCGCCGACGTCGATCCCGCCGGGCCGCTCGGCCAGGACGAGATCTTCGGTCCGGTGCTCGCCGTCTTCCGTGCCCGCGACTTCGAGCATGCCATCGAACTGGCCAACGGCACCCGCTACGCCCTCACCGCCGGCGTCTTTTCTCGCAGTCCCGCCCGGCTCGCGCTGGCCCGTGACCGGCTCGAGGCAGGCAACGTCTACTTCAACCGCGGCATCACCGGGGCCCTCGTCCACCGCCAGCCCTTCGGCGGCTACCGGATGTCCGGGATCGGCAGCAAAACGGGCGGCCCCGACTACCTGCTCCAGTTCATGGTGCCGCGGACCGTCACCGAAAACACCATGCGGCGGGGGTTCGCTCCGGTGCAGCCCGGCGGCGACGGCCGAAAACGCTGAAAACAAGCGGTTTTTTCGGGGGCTGGCGGAGGCTCACGAAACCCTCACAATCGGCGTCTAGACCATGCTCGTTGAAATAGATTCGTGACCATTTGGAGTCGAATGGATGCTCTCTGCCCGTAGCTTCCGCGACGGTCGTTCCCGAATCCTCGTGATCGCGTTGGTGGCGGTGGGCGGTTCCATGCGGCCCTCGTCGGCTCGCTCGCAGGACGTCGACGCAGCTCTCAAGCCCTACCACAAGGTGGCCGGTGAGGTGGCTGGGTCGCTCAAGTGCGTCGGCTCCGACACGATGAACAACCTCGTGGCCCTGTGGGCCGAGGGTTTCAAGAAGGTCTACCCGAGCGTCCGCGAAGGGATCGAAGGCAAGGGGTCGGCCTCCGCGCCGCCGGCGCTCGCCGAGGGCACATGTTCGTTCGGCCCCATGAGCCGCGACTGGAAGCCCTCCGAGATCGACGCCTTCAAGGCCAAGCACGGCTACCCGCCCACCGTGGTGCCGGTGGCCATCGACATGCTCGCTGTGTTCGTGCATCGCGACAACCCGCTGAAGTCGCTCTCGCTCCAGCAAGTTGACGCGATTTTTTCGAAGAACCGCACTGGTGGCGCCACCGCCGACATCCGCACCTGGGGCGACCTCGGGCTCGAGGGTGAGTGGAAGGACAAGCCGATCAGCCTCTATGGCCGCAACGCCTCCAGTGGCACCTACGGCTACTTCAAGGAGTTCGCGCTCTTCAAGGGCGACTTCAAGCCCACCGTGAAGGAGCAGCCCGGCAGTTCCGCCGTGGTGCAGGCGATCGCCAGCGACAAGTTTGCGATCGGGTACAGCGGCATCGGCTACAAGACCGCCGACGTCCGGCCGCTGCCGCTCGCCCCGAAGCCGGATTCCACCGCCGTCGAGCCGCTGGCGGCCAACGCCTACTCCGGCGACTACCCGCTCGCCCGGTTTCTCTACCTCTCGGTCAACCGGAAGCCCGGCTCGGCACTCGATCCGCTCCGTCGCGAGTTTCTTCGCTACGTGCTCAGTGCTTCGGGGCAGGGCGACGTCAAGAAGGACGGTTACCTGCCGCTGCCTGCCGCGGTGGTCGAGCAGGCCGCGAAGGACGCCGGGGTCGAGTAAGTGATCTCCGTGGCCCGGCGGTTCGCCGTCGGGTCGCCATGTCGCACACGGTCGGATCGCATGCACGCCAAGTCCTCCTTCACCGGTCGCTCGCGGCGGCGCACGACCCATCCATGGGTGAGGTATTCCGACACCATCGCGCGGGCCGTGATCACACTCGGCGGTATCGGCACGATCGCCGCCGTGCTCGCCGTGGGGGTGTTTCTGCTCGCCGTGGCGGCGCCCTTGTTCACGTCCGCCACGGCGGCTCTCGATCGCGTGGCGCCGTTGGCCGACGGCCGGGCGGCGGCGCTCGGGACTGACGAGTCGGGGTCGGTTGCCTGGCTGCTCGAGACTGCCGGCGACCGCGTGGCCGTGGTCGGGCTCGCCGACGGTCAGACGCTGCTCGAGCGGCCGGTCTCTGCGATCGGCCTGGATGGGGCGACGGCCGTTCGCGTGCCCCCCGGCGGCCTGCTCGCCGCGGTGGGGTTCACCGACGGGACTTTCAAAACGGGACGGCTCGGCCTCGACGCGACCTACCAGTCGGCCGACGACGTGCGGGCGGACTCGCTGCCCAAGCGGGCCGGTGAGGCCGTGAAGGTCGATGACGCGGTCGTGGTTCGACTCCCGGGCGACCGGTTCTCGCGGGTTTCCCTCGTGAGCGAACTCGATGGTCCTCCCGCGCACCCCCTCGATACCGCGGTGGTGGACGTCGACGTCGTTCCGCTGGCCGGCGGGCCGCTCGTGGCCGCCGTGGATGAGGCGGGCCGCGTCCGTGTCGAGACAGTGACGGCCAAGCGGAACATGATGACCGGGAAGATGACGACCACGCCGCGGGGCACGTCGATCGAGCCCGCCGATGGTTTCAAGGCACGGTTCATTCGTGTCTCGACCCTCGGCGACCAGCTCTTCCTGATCGCGGCCGACGGCTCCGCCCGCCGATACGTGATTCGCAACCTCGACGCGCCCGTCGAGATGGAGAGGTTCATCGCCGCCCCGCCCGGCACGGTGGTCACTGCCGTCGAGCGGCTCTTTGGCGGCGTGGCGTTCGCCGTCGGCGATGACACCGGGCGGGTGCGGATCCTGTTTGCCACGCGCGGCGAATCGCCCGCCGATGCCGCTGCTGCGGTGCCGGAGGATGGACTGCGGATGACGGAGGCCCGTGCGTTCCCTCCGCCGTCGGGCCAGTCGGCCGCCGTGGTGGCGATTGCGGCCTCTCCACGCTCACGGCTCTTCGCGGTGTCCGATGCCACTGGGAGCGTGCGGTTGCTGCAGTCAACGACCGGTCGTCACGTTGTGGAGGTTCCCGCGCCCAAGGCGGCCGCCGACGCCGCCCCCGCGCTTGTTGCCGACCACCTCTGTATTGCGGCTGGAGAAAACCGGCTCGTCGCCGCGGGCCGCGGCAGCCTCGCCGCCTGGTCGATCGATCCCGGGTACCACGAGGTTTCCACCGCCTCGTTGCTCATGCCGGTGTGGTACGAGAACTATGCCGGCGCGTCGCACGCCTGGGAAACGACCGGCCACGAGGCGTTCGAGTCGAAGTTCGGCCTGATGCCGCTGATCTTCGGCACGATCAAGGCCACGATCTACTCGATGCTGTTTGCGACGCCCGTCGCGATCCTGGCCGCGATCTACGCCAGCCAGTTCATGCACCCGCGGTGGAAGGCCCGGATCAAGCCCACCATCGAGATGATGGCGAGCCTGCCGAGCGTGGTGCTCGGGTTCATGGCGGGGCTCGTGTTCTCGCCGATGATCGAACGCGGCCTGATGCCGCTCATCACGGGCTTTTTCGTGGTGCCGGCCACGCTCCTGCTGGTCGCGCACCTCTGGCAACTCATACCCTCCGGCTGGCGAACTCGGCATCCGGGCTGGCGGCTCGTGGCCGTCGCCTGCGGCGCCCTGCCCGCCGGCGTCTGGCTGTCGCGGGCCGCGTCGCCGGCGGTCGAGCGGCTCCTCTTCGGCGGCGACGTGGCGGGCTGGCTCGACGGCCGGGGAGGCAGCGGCTTCGGCGGGTGGGTGGTCGCGAGCCTGCCGCTGGCGGCGCTGGCGGCGCTGGCGATCGTCGGCCGCGCGGTGAATCCCTGGCTGAGACGGGCGACCGCTGGCTGGTCGCAGCGACGTTCGGCCCTCGCCGCCCTGGCGGCGTTTGTCATCGGGGTGGCTGCGACGCTGGCCATCGCCGCCGCCGTGGCCGTGCTTCTCGATTCACTGCGACTCGACACCCGGGGGGGCGTGTTCGGAACCTACGTGCAGCGCAACGCCCTCGTCGTCGCCATCGGCATGAGCTTCGCGATCATTCCGCTGATCTTTACGCTCGCCGATGACGCGCTGTCGAGTGTTCCCGATCACCTCCGCAGCGCCTCGCTCGGAGCGGGGGCCACCCCGTGGCAGACGGCCGTTCGCGTGATCGTCCCGTCCGCGGCGAGCGGACTCTTCTCGGCGGTGATGATCGGCCTTGGCCGCGCGGTCGGCGAGACGATGATCGTGCTGATGGCGGCCGGCAACACGCCGCTGATGAGCTGGAACCTCTTCAACGGTTTCCAGACGCTCTCGGCCGCGATCGCCACCGAGCTTCCCGAGGCCGCCCGCGGCACGGCCCATTATCGCGTGCTCTTCCTCGCGGCCCTCACGCTCTTCGCGATCACGTTCGTGGTCAACTCCGTGGCGGAAGTCGTGCGTCAGCGATTCCGGAGGCGGGCGTATGAACTCTGACCGGCCCGCCCGCCGCATCCGCTCAGGCCACGCCACGCTGACCGCCCACGGCGAGCCGTGGGTCTGGCTGACCGCCGCGTCGCTGGCGATCGCGATCGCGATGATCGTCGGGCTGCTCGTCTTCATCGCCTTCCGGGGCCTGTCCACCTTCTGGCCGGTGCCACTCGAGCGACTGACGCTCGCTGACGGCCGCGCCGTGCTCGGCGAGGTGACGGACCGCGAGGCCGCCGTGACCGCCACCTCGCAGGCCGTAGGCCATCCCGCGAGGCGGCTCGTGCGGACGGGCGACTTCGACGGCACCGGCAACCACTATGAGTGGATTGACGACACGGCGATCACGGAGACATCCCGGCCGGAGTGGGCCACCGTCGTGGAGCGGGTCGAGGCCGGCCGTCTTCACGGTGTGCCGAAGCGGATGCTGCACGGGACGGAGGTGGTGGCGGAGGGGCCGGAAGCGGTCTGGGCCGCTTACCTGAAGGAGCATGACGCGGTCCGAACGCGAGCTCTCCGCGCCCAGCGCATTGACAAGCGTGACCGCGGCGAGCTCCAGCGCCGACTGCGGGCCGCGCGGCTCGCCGTCGTGCAGGCCGGTCTCGACGCCGGCCCGGCGAGCGAGCGGGCGGTGGCGGCCGAAGCCCGCGAAAGGGCGCTGGCCGAAGAGATCGCCATCCTCGACGTGGCGCTCGACGAGGAGACGGCCCGGCTCCGCGGTGCCAATGACGGCTGGGCGATCGAGTTCGAGACGCCGTCGGGCGGCGTTGCGGCGGTGCCGCTCGACGGCATCGTCCGCGCCTGGCAACCCAATCGGCTCGCGCTCGGCGAAAGCCTGAGCCTCTACTTCTCCCGCTGGGGTGAGTTCCTCGTCGATGATCCCCGCGAGGCCAACAGCGCAGGCGGCGTGTTTCCTGCCATCTGGGGAACCGTGACGATGACGCTGATCATGGCGTTGTTCGTGGCGCCCTTCGGTGTGCTCGCGGCACTCTACCTCCGCGAATATGCCGGCCGCGGGCCGATCACCACCGCCGTGCGGGTGGCGATCAACAACCTCGCCGGCGTGCCGAGCATCGTGTACGGCGCCTTCGGGCTCGGCTTCTTCTGCTACGTGCTCGGCGCGGGGATCGACGACCTGTTCTTCAAGGCCAGTCTCGTGGCCGACGGCCAGCCGACGTTCGGCACCGGCGGCCTCCTCTGGGCGTCACTCACGCTCGCCCTGCTCACGCTCCCGGTGGTGATCGTGGCCACCGAAGAGGCGCTCTCGGCGGTGCCCAACTCGATGCGGGAGGGTTCCTATGCCTGTGGCGCCGGCAAGTGGCAGACGATCCGCCGGATCGTGCTGCCTCGGGCCCTGCCCGGCATCATGACCGGGCTGATCCTGGCCATGGCCCGCGGAGCCGGTGAGGTGGCGCCCTTGATGCTCGTCGGCGTCAAGAAGCTCGCCCTCGACCTGCCCGTGGACGGCACGTTTCCATTCATCCACCCCGAGCGGGAGTTCATGCATCTCGCCTACCTGATTTACGACGTCGGGTTTCAGAGCCCCAACAGCCAGGCGGCCCGGCCGATGGTGTTCACCATCACGTTCCTGCTCGTGGCGATCATCGCCCTGCTCAACGTGGCCGCGATCTGGCTGCGGTCGCGGCTGCGGCGGCGGTTCGTCGCGCAGCAGTTCTGAGGACCGTGGTGTACGATTCCCTCGTTCCGCCCCGCCGGGGCGTCACCGGAGCCGAGCCCGCCATGCCCACCGTCGACGAACCGCCGCGGGAAGCCGGTGCGCCGCGGGCCGCCGAACCGCCCCAGGATCGCCTTGCCGCGGTGGCGGCCGGCCGCGAGGTCGAGGCTGAGGTGCACGACAGCGTGCTCGCGGAGCCGCCGGTACTGGAGGTCGATCGGTTCAACCTTTGGTACGGGGCCAAGCAGGCGCTCCATCGGATCACGATGCCGGTGCCGCTCAACAAGGTGACGGCCCTCGTCGGCCCGAGCGGCTGCGGCAAATCGACCCTCCTGCGGAGCGTGAACCGCCTCAACGACCTCGTGCAGAGCGTGCGGATCACCGGCGACATGCGGATCAACGGCGACTCGATCTACGACCCCCGGATGGATGTGATCGAACTGCGGAAGCGGATGGGCATGGTGTTTCAGAAGCCGAATCCTTTTCCGATGAGCATCTACGAGAACGTCGTCTATTCCCTGCGGATCGACGGCGAGACGAACCGGGCCGTGCTCGACGAGGTCTGCGAGCGGAGCCTGCGGGGCGCGGCACTCTGGGACGAGGTCAAGGATCGGCTCCAGGAAAGCGCCCTGGGCATGTCGGGCGGCCAGCAGCAGCGGCTCTGCATCGCCCGGGCGATCGCCGCCGAGCCGGAGGTGCTGTTGCTCGACGAGCCCTGCTCGGCGCTCGACCCGATCGCCACGGGCAAGATCGAGGACCTGATCCAGGAGCTTCGAGGCCAGTATTCGGTGCTGATGGTCACCCACAACATGCAGCAGGCGAGCCGCTCCAGCGACTACACCGCCTTCATGTATCTCGGCCGGCTCATCGAATACGGGGCCACGACCGACATCTTCACCAAGCCCGTCCTCCGCGAGACCGAGGCCTACGTGACCGGCCGGTTCGGCTGATATCCGCCATGTCCATGGTGCACCCATGACCAAGCACATCGAACGCCAGATCGAGAGCCTCAAGGAGCGGATTCTCCGCCTCGGCACCCTCGTGGAGGAGGCGATCTCGAAGTCGATCACCGCCCTGATCAACCGCGACACGTCGCTCGCCCAACGGGTGATCGCCAACGACTCCGAGATCGATGCGATGGAAGTGGAGGTCGAGGAGGAGTGTCTCAAGATGCTCGCCCTCTACCAGCCCGTGGCGGCCGACCTGCGGTTCGTGGTGGCGGTGCTCAAGATCAACAACGACCTCGAGCGGATGGGCGACCTCGCCCGCAACATCGCCAAGCGGGTGACGCAGCTCGAAGGGGGCGATCCCTACGACCTGCCGCCGGAGATCCGCACGATGGCGACGCAGGCCCAGGAGATGGTTCGCCAGTGCCTCGACGCCGTGGTCAAGCGCGATCCCACGCTCGCCCGGCAGGTCCGCGAGGAGGACGACATCGTGGACGAGGCCCGCCAGCGGATTCAGCGGCGGGTGCTCCAAGGCATCAAGGACCAGCCCGAGAACGTCGAGAACCTCCTCCGGATCAACTCGGTCTCCAAGCACATCGAGCGGATCGCCGACATGGCCACCAACATCGCGGAAGACGTGGTCTACATGGTGGAGGGCGACATCGTCCGCCACCGCTCCGAGGCCTGACGGCCCCGTGGCGCAGGCTGTCGCCCTGCGGCGCCTTCCGGCCTCGTAGCGCAGGTTTTCAACCTGCGACGCATTCCGGACCTGTGCAAACCCTCTTCCCCGTGGTGGTCGCCCCCCCGGCTCCGAAGCAAAAAGGGCACTTTTTCGGCGTTCGCGCTCGCCGCGGCGGCGTGGTACCCTCTCCCGGCCGGGAAATCCGTGCTTCTCTCGGGAGACGTGCCGATGTCGGAGTGGTCGCTTCGTAGTCGTTCGTTTGTGATGCTGGCCGCGGTCATCGCGTGTGCCGCCGTGGTTCGCGCCGAGGATCCGGTGCTGGTCTCGATCACCGGGCCGATGGCGGGGCGAGTGGGCGATCGGGCGAGTTTCGAGGTCGAACTCGTCAACCGATCCGGAAGGCCGCTCCAGAACCTGCGCGTCATCGACTACTTTGACAAAGGCTTCCATCACGAGGCCTCTGTGAGCCCGATCGAGCAGAAGGGCACCATCGACCTGATGCCAGGAACGGCCCGGCGACTCACGCTCGATTTCCTGCTTGACGAGCCAGGGCGGCAGTGTCATCGCGTCGAGATTCTCGATCCATCGCACGTGTTCGTGGGTGGCGCCACGCACTGCGTCGAGGTGCAGCCCGCCGCAACCGCCGCCGCTCCGCGGTACGCGACACCGCCAGCCGCTGTGCCGGCTCCTGTCACAGCCCCGGCCCCGGTCGTCGCGCCAGCACCCGTCGCCGCCGTGCCCCCGATCGCGGCGGCGCCACTCGCCACCGCGCCCCTGGCGGCTGCCACGGCCCCACCGCCTACGCCCGTGCCGGTTCCCGTGCCCCGGGCCACGGCGACAACCAGCGTCACGCTGCCCGCCGCTCCGGCTTTGGAACTCGACCTGACAGGTCCCGCCGAGGTGCTCTCGGACGGCGTCGTGGAGTTTGTCGCCACGGTGAAGAACAAGGGCCTGGGAGCATCGACGCCCACGTCGCTCGAGTTTTCCTGGGACGACCACATGACGCCGCTCGAGGCGTCGGACGGCTACAACCTGCTGGCGTCGAAGGTGTCGTGGAATCTGCCCGCCATCGAGCCGGGTGGCCAGCTCAAGCGTCAGATCAACCTTCGGGCCAAGGCTCCGGCGGGCACCTACCGTGACACGCCGGCGACACGGTCGTGCATTCGCGCGGTGCTCGGCGGGCTCGGCGGCGGCACGATGGTCGCCGATGAGGCCTGCGTGCTGATCAGTTCCTCGGTGCCGCGGCCGCGGATCCGCACGCCCTCCGAGGCCGGCCTGAAGATGTCGCTCGCCGATCTCGACGACCCGGTGCGGCCCGGTGATGCGACGACACTCGTCTGCACCGTGAGCAACACCGGCACCGAGCCGACCGGCAGGCTCGACCTGATCGTGATCTTGCCCGACCAGGCCCGCCTCGACTCGGATCGCTCGGCGTCCAGGGTGCGAATCGACGACGCCCGGGTGTCGTTCGATCCGATCCAGCCGATCCCTCCCGGTGGCCAGCGGTCGTTTGAGATCACCTACCGGCTGCCCGCCGGGGGCACTGGACGGGCCTCGGCGATCCTCTCGAGCACCGATCTCGATGGCACCGTCGAGCGGAACTGCCAGACGAGTTTTCTCGAGCCCTGAGGCTGGATCGCCGGCCAGCGTGGTACGGTTCGTCCGGTTCGCGCGGCTGCTCCGAGTGCGACGTCTGGCGTGAATCGTCCATCCAGCCGCTGACGATGACTGCCTGCGGAGGCAGGGATGATCGTCGTCACGTCGAACTGGGCGCTGGGGGATGGCACGCTCGTGCCGGCCGCCGCCGCATGGCACGGCACGCTGCCTGCCGCCATCCACCGCGCCGCGATTCGCGCCGGTATCCGAAGCGATGGCTCCTATCGCCCGATCGAGCGGCTCGATCTCGTGATGGCGGGCGACACATTCGACTGGCTGCTGTCGACGGAGTGGCAGTCGGCCGTGAAGCCCTGGCACGGCACCGTGGAAGCGCGGCAGGTTGCGGCCCGAGTCGCCAGACGGTCGATCGGTGCCGCCCGCCGACTGCTCGGCCCGGTGATCCACTGGGCCCGTCAGGGCCTGCCGGTGCCGGCGTCTGCAGGGTCACGGCCCGGCCGTGCAGAGGTCCGCATCCCGGCGCGCGTGACGCTCCTCGCCGGCGATCGCGACGCGGCGATCGAACAGTACGTGGGAGGTCGTCGCGATCGGCAGCCGGTGACCGTCGGAAGCCGCTGGGATGATGGCCGCCTGGCGATCCGCCACGGGCACGATCTCGACCCTGCCTGTCGCGCGGGCGGGGATCGACGCGGCGGGCGGGAGCGGCCGCCCACACTGGCCGAGAGCGTGGCCGTTGACCTTCTCGGGCGATTCGCCACTGCTGCCAGGCCGGTGGCGTCCGGGATCGGGCGGCTGGTCAGGAGCCTCGCTGCCGCCGGACCGGTTGGCATCCCCGCCGTGCTGTCGGCCCACAGCGGGTGCTGGCCGGACGGCACCGGGGGCGATCGGTCGGGCGTCGCCGATGCGTGGCGGCGATGCGTCGATGCCTGGTGGCACGAGGCGCGGCGACTGGTGCCCTCATGCGAGGTCGAGTTCGACGCGGTGGACGCGATCGCTGGCTGGTTCGCGGCTGGCGGCACGGAATGGCATCGCATACCACAGGGGCTCGATCGTCTCCGCCCGCAGCCTCCCCGTGGTTCTCCTGGTCTGGTGCTCGGCCATCTGAGTGCCGCGGGGGACTCGGCGGTGGTCTGCCTGGGGCACGGCGCTGATTCCATGGAGACTCGTGGGCCGACGGTGATCGCCTGTCCGGATGTGGGGGGCTGGCCGCGGTGGAGGTCGATTCTCCCGACGGCCGATTTTCCCGCGGTGGTCGCGATTCGAACCGAGGAGCCGCCGGCGGCGCATGGCGGGCGGATCGTCGATGCGGCATGATGGGTCGGGGAACGAGCCCGTCTGGTCCATCCCGGCATGAACACCGCCGAACTCATCTCGATCACCACCACGTTTGCTTCCCGCGAGGCGGCCGAGGCCTGCGGTCGCCGGCTCGTGGAGTTGCGACTGGCTGCCTGCGTGCAGGTGGACGGGCCGATCACCAGCCTCTACCGCTGGCAGGGCGTGGTCGAGACGGCGGTGGAGTGGCGATGCGTCTGCAAGACGACAGACGCGTGTGAGGCCGAGTGCGCGGCCGCGATCCTCGCTGCGCACGACTACGACACACCGCAGATCGCCATCGCCCGCCTCGCCGGATCGCCCGCCTATGCTGCGTGGGTCCGGGAGAGCGTCACGTCCACCTGAGGAAATCCCCCGTCACCGATGACTGCACCGCTCTATGCCTTTGAGATCACGCTCCAGGCCCGGCCGGAGGAGGCCACGGCGGGGCCGGTCCTGACCGATGCATGGGGCTCGTGGCCCACGCTCGACGTGCCAAAAAGCCAGCTCGCGTCGCCAATGGCCATCGGCTTCGACGCGGCGTTCGACCGGCTCGCGGCGATCGAGCGGCTGTACACGGAGCCGGACGGCTCGTTCGTGTGGACGTGTTCCCGCGCCAGCGACGCCGCGGCACAGCCCTGGTGGCAGGTCGATGGCAATGCCTCCGAGCGCGGCGACCGGGTCCTGCTGGTCGATCTCAAGGGCAGTTGTCCGCCGGCCGAGTTCGACCGCCTGCTCGCCGCCTTCGGCTGGCCGGAGCAGCCGCTGATGATGCAGCTCGTCCGGTCAGCCGCCTTTCTGGACGAGGCGACGTTTCGCCGCCATGCCGCCGCCCGGGGGCTTGTCGGGGACGGGGAAGCCCTGCGGCCGACCTGAGGGTGGGGTGGTGGCGGTTGTATGGGCTCAGCCGGGGGCCTCCCGTCCGCGAGGCTAGAATCGGCCGATACCTCCCCTGAGGGTGTCGTTCGCGCGACCCCCGTTCGGTGTCGCGAAGGGTGAAACCATGGCCCACGGCCGCTTCCGTTCGTTCCCCAGTTCTCCCCTGTTGGTCGTGCTGGCCGCGTGCGGAGTCGCGTGCGGCCGCGTCTCGGCAGCCGGTGACCCCCCACAGTTGGCGCACGCCTACGGCAATGGAGTGCACGCCTACTTCGCCGGCGACTTCCAGCGGGCTTACGAGGATCTCTCCGAGGCGGTCGAAGGTGGGACGCAGGATCCGCGGGTCTGGTATTTCCGCGGCTTGGCCGCCCTCAAACTCGGCCGGACCGACGAGGCCGAAGCCGACTTCTCGACGGCGGCGAGGCGGGAGAGCGAGGGGACAGGTGCATGGCCGGTCGCCAAGTCGCTCGAGCGGGTGCAGGGCTGCGACCGCTTGAAGCTCGAACGTCATCGGGCCCGTGCCGGGATCGCCAGTCTGCAACAGGACCGGCAGCGATCAAACCTCCGATACCTGGAGGTCGAGCGGAACCGGCCCGACGTGACCCGCAGGATCGTGCCGATCGAGGAACAGCCCGCGGACGATGCGATGCGATTCAAAGAGGGGGCGGTTGGAAACCTGCCGGCCCCGGAAGAGGCGGCGGTCGAGTCGCCGACGACCGACGCGGCCGGCGGTGAATCGCCCGTGGAGCCGCCCGCCCTCAATCCCTGATCCGTGAGGCGGCGACCGCCAGCGCCAGCCAGCCTGCGATCAGGAGCACGCCGCCGATCGGCACGACTGCGCCCAGCACCTTGATGCCCGTGAGGGCGAGAACGGCGAGGCAGCCGCTAAAGATCAGGGAGCCGATCAGGAAGCACCAGGCGGCTATGGTGAGGCCCGGTGTCTGCGGGCGAGTCGCCGCGAGCAGGCCGACGGCCACGAGTGCGAGCGCGTGGACCATCGCGTACCGTGCCGCGGTCTCCCAGTTGCCGGCCTGACCCGACGCATCGAGGGCGGCTTTGAGGCCGTGCGCGCCGAACGCTCCGCCCGCCACCGACAGGCCGCCGAGGATCGCGCCGGAGACGATCGCGAATCTCGCCACGCTCGTCACGGCCGAGTCGACCCGAGCAGTTTTTCCTCTTCCTCTTCCTGGATGATGATCCGCGGCGTGACCATCAGCATCAGGCTGTCGGTCGTGCGACCGAGGCCGACGTTCTTGAAGAGGCGGTTGATGTAGGGAATCTTCGAGAGGATCGGCACGCCGAACTCGTTGCGACCCTCGCGGAGCCGCTTGATGCCGCCGAGCAGCACGGTGCCGCCGTCGGGCACACTCACCGTCGTGGTCACCGTGGTGAACAGGAACTCGGGCAGCTGGATCGTGGTGCCGTTCGACTGAAGTTCCAGTTCGCCCGTCGCCGCAGTGCCGTTGGTGAGGCCGACGAGGCCGTCGGCGCCGGGCACCTTCACGTCGGCGCCGCTCTTCTCGTCGCTCGTCTTCGACTTCGTAGACCGCGAGCCTTCGAACTGGAACTGCTCGACCTTGCCGATCTGCGAGAAGAATGGCACGAGCGTGAGCCGGACGAACCGCCGGTCATTCGAGACCACCGCCTGCACGTTGACGGCCGTGCCTTCGTTGAGGACGGTGATCACCGGTTGCTGGGCGGCGGAGAAATCGCCCACGACAGGAATCACGGCGGTCACGAACGGTCGCTGTCGGGTGTCTGAGACGTAGGCCGTCTGGCCGTTGAAGAGCGTCACCTTCGGGGCCTGCATGACGTTCGACCGCGTGTTGCCCTGGGCGGCCTGGATCAGGAAGTAGGCCTCGATGTCGGAGAGGATCGCGAAGCCGAAGTTCGCGGCGCTGGTCGTGGGGTCGGGAAGGCCGGGCAGGCTCGGCACGGTGGCGCTGCCGAAGCTGTTCTGCCGGAACGGGATCGAGAAGAAGCTGCGGCCGGTCTGTGTGGTAGCGCCGGTTCCGCCGAGACCGGTATTGGTGCCGACACCAGTGCCGCCGCCGAGACCACCGCCTCCGAGACCGCCGCCGCCGGTCGTGGTCGTCCCAACGCCTCCGGAGTTGTAGAGGGCGACACCAGGATTCCCAGCATTGTCGAGGCCGATCGTCTGCGACCGGCCACCGGGCACCGCGTTGATTCCTTCCCGAAACGGTGAGACCGAGCCGTTGTTCTGCGTGGGGATCGCGGTCATGTTCAGCGGCGAGTTGACGCCGGTCTGGATGTTGAAGTCGAAGTCCACGCCGATGCGCTCGAAGAACGTGTCGGCGAGCGTGATGAATCGCACCTCGATCGTGACCTGGAGATCCTGCAGGCGGCGGAGCTGGGCGAGGAGGTTTTCAATTTCCTCGTGCACCTCCTGCGTCTGGCTGACTACGAGGCTGAGGCTGGTGTCGAACCACTTGACGGTGCCGTTTCCGCCAACTTCAGACCACGTCGTCGGCTGCACGGTGGTGGTGATGAGGTCGATGAGCGACTGAAAGTCGCGGATGCTGCCCCCGGTCGACGGCGGGCCGAAGGGGATGCTTGGCGCGGAGCCTGTGACAGGTGGCCCGCCGCCGCCCCCGAACCCGATCTGGGCGAGCGCACCCGCGTCCAGCGACGCGTTGTCTCCGGCACGGGGCCCTCCCACGCCGGCCGGAGGCGGGCCGACCTGGACGTTGAGATTGTTCCGCATGGCGACCTGTGCGTAGCCGTCGCGGAGAGCGCTGGTGATGCCGAGCCCATCCGACGAAAAGTTTGGGATCGGCATCACGAGGTCCGCGACCGGATAGGTGACCGCATACACCTCCCCCTTCATGAGCCTGGGGCTCGTGACCTTCAGAACCTCGTCCTTGACGACGTAGCCAAGGTGCAGAGGTTCGAGGAGGAGCTTGAGGGCGCTCTTCAGCGAGATCGGCTGGTCGAGGGAAAGCGTGACAGGAATGTCGCTGCGGATGGCCTCCTGGTCGAGGCCCACGAGGTCGATGTGGATCGACACCCCGGCCTGCTTCGACAGCGAGTCGATCACGACGGCGAGGGGCTGCTCCCGATAGGCCGGCTTCACGGGAGCTTCGAGTTTCTTGTGAATCTCGAGTTCGGCGGCCGTCGCGCGTGAGCGGCCCTCGGCCATCCGTTGCGACCGCGACTTCGTCAGATCCTGCCAGTCCTTGGTTTCCGGGAACTTGATCGGCCCGGCGAAGGGCGTCCCCGACGCCTCCACGTCGTCGGCAACATCGAGGAATCCTGCCTGACGCTCGCCGTCAATCGACTTCTGGGCGTCGAGGCGACGGATCGTGCGGCTCTGCGCGAGGAGTTGTCGCACCACGGCGTTGTCGGGGGCGAGTTGGCCCGCCTTCTTGGCGATGGCCTCGGCCTCCGCGAACCGCCGCTCGTCGACGAGGGTGTTGTATTCCTCGATGAGCATGGCGATCCGCTGATCGACTTCGACCCTCTGGGTGCGCTCCCGGTCGACCTGGGCCTCCACCTGGCTCGCCTGTTTCTCCATGGCGAGTTCGTTCCGTCGCTTGCCGGTGGCTTCCTCGATGTCGCGACGGGTCCGCTCGATCCGCCGCAGGATCTGAGCCCTGGTCTCCTCGGGCAGCGTCTGGTCGTCGAGTCCCTTGGCCGTGGCGTCGAGCAGGTCGAGGGCGTCCGCCGGCGACTTCTGCGAGAGTCTCTTCGCCTCGAGCTGCTTGGCCGCCACCTCGGCCGAGATCCGGGCAATCAAGAGGCTGTCTGCCGCCGCAGCGTTCGTCGGGGCTGGCTTCGCGGCTGACGCGGCGGCGGGGTTGGCCGCCTGGCTGATGGCATCCTCGATCACCCTGCGAGCAGCCTTCTCGTCGATCGGCTTCGCGACGTCGGGCGGCGGTAGTTCCTCCGCGCAGGCCCATCCACACGCGAGCGTGACGGCCGCCGCGGCGACGAAACGGCCGGGAAAAGCCGGCACGGGTCGGCGGGGGCCGAACGCGGGTCGCGGAGGATGGCAGCGTGACATGCGCGGAGTCCTTGTGCGGGAAACGATCCGTGAGGCGGGAGAAGTACCCGCGTGCGTGACGGCGGGTCAAGGCCACGTCGCCCCCGCGAAAACCGGGCAAACGGGGCGATTTCGGCCGTGGAACAGCCGCTTGGAAAGGCCTACGCCGGGCTCGACGGGTTCGCGGCGACCACCGGAGGGGCCTGCCGGCGGCTGATCGACTTCTCGACCGTGTCGAGGAGCTGGTCGATGCGGAAGGGCTTGAAGAGCACCAGGTCGATGCCGGCCTGGCGGGCCTTCACGATCGAATGGCCGGGGTCGTAGCCGAAGCCCGTCATCAGGATCAGGGGTACCGGATCGAGAATCTCCTGCAGCCGGAGCAGGAGTTGATAGCCGCTCATGTCGGGCAGTCGGATGTCGGCGATGATCGCGTCGTAGCACTCGCCGCGACAGGCCCGCACCATCGACGCCGCCTCGGCGCCGTCGCGGGCCGTTTCCACCGTGCAGCCCGACCGTTCGAGCAGGGCGTGGGCTGCTTGCCGCACCTGCTCGTCGGAGTCGACGACGAGAATCCGTTTGGCCACCAGGGCCCGACGGCGGTCGCCCTGCCGCCGCTGCGTGTGGGCGGAACTGGGGGCCATCTGTTCGCCGACCTTCTGGATCACCTGCTTGATGTCACGGGCATTCTTCAGGATGCTCTGGAGCCGTTCCACCACGTCGGCGTCGTGGCCGATGTACTTCTCCATCACGCTCACGGCATCGTTGAGGATGTCGTCGACCGGCAGGGCGACCGCCCCATGGATGGCTTCGATGCTCTCCGCAGCCGTCGTCGCCTTCTCCGCCACGAGCAGTTCGAGCGTGTTCAGGGCCGCGGCGACGTCGCGAGAGAAGATCTCGAGGAACTGCAGGTCGGTGGCGTCGAAACCGCCGGGCTCGGGGCTCTCGACGTTGAAGGTGCCGATCACCTGGTCATGGAGCATGAGCGGCACGGTGATCGAACTCTTGGCCCCCTTGCAGCCCTCGAGGTAGAGCGGGTCTTTGGTGGTGTCGCTGCACCAGTATGCGTGGCCGGTGGCCGCCACGTAGCCCGTCACGCCGTTGTGTTCCGGCTTCGCATGGAGGATTCGCGCCTCGGCCTCCGGCTGCATGCCCTCGGCAAGCAGCGGTTCGAGTCGCCCGGTCTGGCGGTCGAGAAGCCGGATCTCGAGCACGTCGAACTTCAGCAGGTCCTTGGAGTAGTGGATGATGTTGCTCTTGAGCAGTTCGATCCGCTCGCTCACCGTCATGTCGGCGAGTTCCGCCGGCGACAGGTCGGCGAGTGTCTGGCCGGCGGCGTGGATCGCCGCCCGCTTCTGCTGCTCGAGGATTGTCTGGGTGACGTCGCGGACGGTGACGACGGCCCGCGGTCCCGAGCCCATGTCGGCCGGCGAGAAGGCGGCCGAGGCATGGACGGCGAAGAAACGATTGCCGGCGGTCTTGAGGATGGCCGAGTGGGGGCGACCGGCGAGCAAGGACTCGTGAAAGTCGCTCACTTCCGTCGGCCGGTGTTCGACCGCCCAACCGGTCAGGGATGACAGAAAGTCGCAGCCGCGGAGGTCACCCTGGGAAGACCAGACCGTCAGGCGATCATTGGCCCAGGTGACACCGCCCCCGGCATCGAGAACGGCCACCCCGTCGGGTAGGTGCTCGACCAGTTCGTGCTCACGATGCCTTGTGGCGGCCAGGTCGGCCGGTTCGTCGTCACTCTGCGTCACCAGCCACTCTCCGTAGCCGACGGGCACCGAATCCCCCGAGTATAAAACCACCGCATCGAGCCGCCAAATCGCGGCGTGGCGTTGTCGCTCGACGCGGCATACCTATACTCCTCCGGGTCGATGAGCCCAGGCTGGCAGCATCCGGCCTTGGGCTTCCCGCCCCCCCAATGCGGCAGTGCCGCTCTCCGAGGTCGATCGTGAGCGAGTCATCCCCGTCGTTCCTGGAACGCCACCAGTTTCTGATCTATCGGCTGTTTTCGCTCGCCGGGCTCATTCCGGTCGGTGCGTTTCTGGCGGTCCACCTGCTGACCAACGCCTCCATCCTCGCAGGGGATGACGGCCGGACGTTTCAGTCGCGGGTGGACATGATCCACTCGCTTGGTCCGCTCCTCGTACCGATCGAGTGGGCTTTCATCTTTCTGCCGATGCTGTTTCATGCGGCGGTGGGCTTCGTGATCATCGCGAATGGCCTGCCGAATGTGGGGTCGTATGCCTATGTAGGCAACGTCCGGTACACGCTCCAGCGGGCGACCGGCATGATCGCCTTCGCCTTCATCGTCTGGCACATCATGCAGCTCCACTGGCTGGGGAAGCCCTTTGGCGGAGGACGTTTCGATCCGCACCATGCGGCCAGCACGGCCGCCACGGCACTGCAGCCGATCCTGGTGTCGATCCTCTACTGCATCGGCATCCTCTCGACCGTCTTTCACTTCTCGAACGGCCTGTGGACGCTCGGCATCACGTGGGGCCTATGGACGAGTCCCGCCGCGATGCGGCGTGCCAACGTGGTCAGCATCGTCGTCGGCCTAGGACTCGCAGCCGCAGGGCTTGGGGCTCTCGGCGGCTTCCGATCGCTCGACGTTCCCAAGGCCCGCGCGGCCGAAGTCTGGACCGAAAAGCAGAAGCGGGCTCTCGCCGTGCCCGGTGGTGCCGTGGCCCCGGCGCCGATTCCCGCAACCACCCACTGATCCACCACGCAGGATTACCTTCCCATGGCTCAATCGAGGGTTCTCGTCGTCGGCGGCGGTCTGGCAGGCCTGGCGGCCACCATGCGGCTGGCGGAACTCGGGGTCAACGTCGACCTCGTCAGTCTGGTCCCGGTCAAACGGTCGCACAGCGTCTGCGCCCAGGGGGGCATCAACAGCGTCAACGCCCTCACGCGGCAGCAGGGCGACAGCGAGTGGAAGCACCTCGATGACACCGTCTACGGGGGCGACTTCCTCCAGCATCAGCCGCCCGTCAAGGAGATGGCCGACTGGGGCCCGAAGATCATCGACCTGATGGACCGGCTCGGCGTGCCCTTCAACCGAACGTCGGAAGGGTTTCGCGATCAGCGACGGTTCGGCGGCACGCTCTACAAGCGGACCGCCTTCGCCGGAGCCACGACCGGGCAGCAACTCCTGTACGCGCTTGACGAACAGGTCCGCCGCTGGGAGGTGGAGGGGAAGGTCAAGAAGTGGGAGTTCTGGGACTTCCTCGGCCCGGTGCTTGATGACTCCGGTCGCTGCCGGGGCGCCGTCTGCCAAGACCTCGTCACGATGCAGTTCAAGGCCTTCCCTGCCGACGCCGTCGTCCTCGCCACCGGCGGCAACGGGCTCATCTATGGCCGCTCGACGATGTCGATGGTCTGCACCGGCAGTGCGGTGAGCCGCGCCTATCAGTCCGGCGCGTGGTATGGAAATGGCGAGTTCATCCAGGTTCACCCCACCGCCATCCCGGGCGCCGACAAACTGCGGTTGATGAGCGAGAGCGCCCGCGGCGAAGGGGGCCGGGTCTGGGTGCCGCGAAAGCCGCAGGATCCTCGGGATCCGCGGACGATCCCGGAGGCCGAGCGGTGCTATTTCCTCGAGGAGCGGTACCCGAAGTACGGCAATCTCGTGCCGCGAGACATCGCCACGCGCGAGATCTTCGACATCTGCACCACCGACGGCCTCTCCGTGGAGAAGGACCGGCTGTGCGTCTACCTCGACCTGACGCACATTCCGAAGGAGACGCTCGACCGCAAGCTGGGGGGCATCCTCGAGATTTACGAGAAGTTCCAGGGCGTCGATCCTCGGGTGACGCCGATGAAGATCTTCCCGGCCGTTCACTACTCGATGGGCGGGCTCTGGGTGGACTATGAAAAGAGCGCCACAGGCGGGTTGGTGGAGGGCTCGCTCCGCAACCAGCAGACGAACGTCCCAGGCCTGTACGCGATCGGCGAGTGCGACTACCAGTATCACGGCGCCAACCGCCTGGGGGCGAACTCGCTCCTCTCCTGCATCTTCAGCGGTTTGTTTGTGGCGCCGACGCTCGTAAACGTCGGTGCCGCGGCGGCCACGTCGGGCGGTGATCACACCCGGCTGTTCGACGCGGAAATTCGTCGCCACGAGGAGCGGCATCGCGAGTTGCTCGCCCGGACCGCCGGCGATGAGAACCCGTACACGCTGCACCAGGAACTCGGCAACCTGATGACGCGGGTCGCCACGGTCGTGCGCCGCAACGACCAGCTCGCGGCGGCGTACGACGAGGTGTGCCGGATGGCCGAGCGGTGGAAGCGGTGCGCCGTCTCCGACACCGGCAACTGGACGAATCAAAACGTCGTGTTCACCAAGGCCCTGGGAGACATGTTTCCGGTCGCCAAGTTGATCCTCAAGGGGGCGTTGCTCCGCGACGAGTGTCGCGGCGCCCACTTCAAGCCCGCCTTCTCGATGCCCGGGCTGACTGCGACGGATCCCGAAGGCAAGCGGCTGGAGGCCGAGCAATGGTGCGACGCCTTCGAGGCCAACACGCGGAAGTGGCTGAAGTCGACGATTGCCACCTGCGGTCCCAACGGTGACCCTGAGATTTCGTACCAGGACATCGACACGTCGTTGATTCCGCCGCGGCCTCGGCTCTACGGGCTCGTCGGCGGCGACGCGATCGAGGAGGTCTGGCGGGAGCGGGCGGCGAAGGTGGCCGGCCAGGCGGTGGGGAAGGGCCAGGCCGTCGGCGCGGGGGCATGACAGGCACAACGACAGACAGGGAGACACACCATGATCAAGGCGGCTGATTCGGCGGCGGATCTCGTGCACGGTGCGGGCGACCATGCCTCGGAGGGCGCGGTCGTCCGCGTACGGGTGCTCCGTCAGGACGTCGCGGGCGGCGAGAGCTACTGGGAGCGGTTCGAAGTTCCCTACGAGCCGAACATGAACGTGATCAGCGTCCTCCAGAAGATCGCCGCCCAGGCGAGGTCACAGGACGGCCGCAAGGTGGCGCCCGTCGCCTGGGATTGCAATTGCCTCGAGGAGGTCTGCGGTTCCTGCACGATGCTGATCAACGGTCGCACGCGGATGGCCTGCTCCGCGCTCGTCGATCGGCTTCAGGCCGAGGACGGCGATGAGATCGAACTCCGGCCGATGTCGAAGTTCCCTGTCGTTCGCGATCTGGTGGTCGATCGGCGACGGCTGTTCCGCGGGCTCGAGAAGGTGAAGGCCTGGGTTCCCGTGGAGGGCTCCTACGACCTCGGCCCCGGGCCTCGGATCTCGCCCGAGGAGCAGGAAGATGCCTACCCGCTCTCGGAGTGCATGAGCTGCGGCTGTTGCCTCGAGGCCTGCCCGCAGTACACGAAGGTTGAAGCGGTGCGCCGCGACGGGGAATCGGAAGCGGACTTCGAGAAGCGGCGCAAGGCAGCCTTCGATGCAGGCTTCGTAGGAGCGCACGCAATCAGCCAGGCGGTCCTTTTCAACGCCCATCCGACCGGCAGGATGATTGCCGATGAGCGGATGGAGGCGCTGACGCGACAGGGTGGCATCCAGATGTGTGGCAACGCCCAGAACTGCGTGGCGGTCTGCCCGAAGCGAATTCCACTGACACGATCGATTGCCCGTGCCGGCCGTGCGGCGACGATCTGGGCGCTCAAGAGGCTGTTTGATCGGTGAAATCGGCCCCGTCCGGGGCGATCGCGTCCGCGGTGTTTGCCGTTCCAGGCGGGGCGTGGTACCGTTCTCCCATTGACGGGGCGGCTTTCTCATACGCCGCCAACCGCTGTGCCGGCCTCAGCCGATGGCTGCTGCCGGCCTTCCGATGTGGGCATCAGGACGCCCCGCGGAGCGATGCGGACGACGTTCGAGGAAGCAACGAGGCAACGAGTGTTCATGGACAACAGGGCAGGGCATCCGGCGGAGTCGGGTGCTCCCGCCGGGACGGTTTGCGGCACGCCCGCTCCGCAGGCGGCAGGTAGTTTTCGGGATCTGGGGCTCTCCGCGGCGACGCTCGCCGCCGTCGATCGGGCCGGCTACACCACCCCCACGCCGGTCCAGGCGGGGCTGATCCCGCGGGCGCTCGCCGGCGTGGACGTGCTCGGCCAGGCTCGCACGGGCACCGGCAAGACGGCGTCGTTCGTGCTGCCGATCCTGGAGCGGATGCTGGAACCCGGCCGGGGCGGCGGGCCGCGGGCGCTCGTGCTCGTGCCCACTCGCGAACTTGCCGTGCAGGTCAAGGACGAGTTCGAGAAACTCGCCCACGGCTCGAAGATCCACTGCGTCGCCGTCTACGGCGGCAAGCCGATCAAGGGCCAGATCGACAAACTCGCCAAGCATCCGGCGGTCGTCGTGGGCACGCCGGGCCGCGTGCTCGATCATATGAGCCGCGGCACGATCTCGTTTTCCGCGCTCGAGATGGTCACGCTCGACGAGGCCGACCGGATGCTCGACATCGGGTTCCGTCCCGACATCGAGAAGATCCTCCGTCGCTGCCCCGAGAGCCGCCAGACGCTCCTGCTCTCTGCGACCGTGCCGCCGCCCGTGCAAAAGCTCGCCACACGGTACATGCGCGATCCCGAGATCATGGACTTCTCGACCAACGAGCTGGCCGTCGAGACGATCGAGCAGCGGTATTTCACCGTCGATCCGACGCGGAAGTTCGAACTGCTCGAGCGGCTGCTCGAGCGGGAGAATCCACGGCAGGTGATCGTCTTCTGCCGCACGAAGCGGGGCACCGACAAGATCCACGAGAAGCTGTCCCGGCGGCGGAGTCGCAGCCGGGATCACGGGTCGGCCGAAGATGTGGCCTGCATCCACGGCGACCTCGCGCAGAGTGTGCGCGACCGGGTGATGCGGCAGTTTCGCGACGGGAGCACGCGGATTCTGGTCGCCACCGACGTGGTGGGCCGCGGGATCGACGTGTCGAGCGTGTCGCACATCGTCAACTACGACATTCCCGAGTTCTGCGACGACTACGTCCACCGGGTGGGGCGCACCGGCCGCATGGGACGCGAGGGCATCGCCTTCACGTTCGTGTCGCCCGAGGAGGGGCCGCAACTCACGCGCATCGAGATGAGGATCGAGAGGCTCCTCAAGCGAGACGAGATCGAGGGCTTCGATGCCTTCGATCGGCGGCCCAAGCCGGCTCCCGTCGAGCACGTTCCCACCGGCGGCTTTCAGCGGGCTGCTTCCGCCTCTGCCGGCGAGGCCGCGCCGCCCGCCGAGGAGCCGAAGCGGCCGCCGGCAGCGTCGCTCCTGGGCAAAGGCCGCGGCCCGAAGCGGCATCGCAGGGCGCTGTGAACGCCCGGGCGCTCAGGCAGCGGCTCGAGAGCCTCCAGGCCGCGGGCGTGGCGGAGATCCCGAAGAACTCGATGCGCGGTCGTCAGCCGACGGCCATGGGACAGCGTGCCGCGACTGCCGCCTCGCAGGCCCCGCAGCCGGTGGTCTCCACGGCGATCGCCGATGACCGCATCGCGTCGTTGCGAATCCTGGCGGAGCAGGTGGCTGGCTGCACCCGATGCGCCGAGCTTGCCGAGGCGCGGACGAACACGGTGTTCGGCGTCGGCCGGCCTGATGCCCGCATCTGCTTTCTTGGCGAAGCCCCCGGGGCCGATGAGGATGCGTCGGGGGAGCCGTTCGTGGGTCGGGCCGGCCAACTTCTGACGAAGATCATCGAGGCCTGTCATCTCCGCCGCGAAGACGTTTACATCCTCAACGTGCTCAAGTGCCGCCCGCCCGGCAACCGCCAGCCCGCGGCCGACGAGGTGGCCCACTGTCGCGGCTACTTCGAGAGGCAGGTGGAGCTGGTTTCGCCCCAGTACATCTGCTGCCTCGGCACCACCGCGGCGCAGGCCCTCCTCCAGACGACCGAGCCGATCGGGCGGCTGCGGAAGCGCTGGTTCACGTACGGTTCCGCCAAGGTGATCTGCACGTATCACCCTTCGTACCTGCTGCGAAATCCGGCGGCCAAGCGGGACGTTTGGGACGACATGAAGGTCATGATGGCCGACATGGGCGTGGAGCTCTGAGCCGGTTCGCACCGGATCCTCGGGGTGAGTGCGT
>JAGWWA010000026.1 GCA_018970605.1 Planctomycetota bacterium
GGCACGGGATCGCTCGTGAAGCAGGGAGCCGGGATTCTGGCAGTTTCCGGGTCGAGCAGCATGAGCGGTGTCACGACCATCCAGCAGGGCACGCTGCAGCTGGCCGGCCCGATGGCGCTCGGCTCCAGCAGCATTGTGGCGGTCGCGGGGGGCACGCTGGCGCTCGCCCCGCTCCTGAAGGCGACGGTCGGAGGCCTGGATCCGCTGGCCGGCGGCCTGGTCGATGTCGGCAACGGTATGGTGACGGTGGCCGGCGGTCTTGCGGCCGGCGACATGGTGGCGGCGATCCACGCCGGAAGGGGTGATGGCTCGTGGAATGGCACCAGCGGCATCACGTCGAGCGCGGCGGCGACCGACTCGTCGCTGGGCGAGTTACGGGGCGTCGGCTGGCTCGACCATGGCGATGGATCGGTGACCTTCGCCTTCGCCGCCCCGGGGGACAGCAATCTCGACTGGAAGGTTGACATGCTCGACGTGGCCAACCTGCTGGGCGGAGGGAAGTTTGACGAGGGCCCGCCTGCCACGTGGATCGAAGGCGACTTCAACGAGGACGGCATGGTGGACATCCTCGATGCCGGCGACTTCCTCGCCACGGGCCTGTTCGATGCCGGGGTCTACAACCCGGCGGCGGCCATCGCTTCCGACCCGGCGGCCGCGGTGCCAGAGCCTGCGGGAGTCGTGCTGGCCGTGATCGGACTGGCCTTCGCTGGCACGTCGTGTCGGCTCGGTCCGTCCCGGTGTTGGAGGGCCGCCGCAGCCGGCCGGCGACATGCTTGGCGGCGGCGGGAGGTGTAATACGCGTCACACGTGATCCTGAGGCGTTCCTGCGGCGGCGTCACGCCGCCAGGAAGCCCCGATCGCGAGCGAGGGGATCAAGCGTGGCGGCTGCGAACCACGTGTGCCGATCCGCGGAGCCGTTCCCGTCGCTTCCGCTCCGGGCTTTGAGGGTTCCTTGGAATAACGCGCGAAGATGAGGTGTGACGCGTAGGTCGCTGCTCAAACGCCTCGGAGTGACCGCTGCGGGGTGTATGTCCGGGAACATCCAAGAGTTGACGGCCGTCCGGGGCGAGTCGGGGCTGCCGGTGTGTTCTCGCTCGACGTTCACGTCGGCCCTCCAGGCCTCCGTTCACTGCGTGTCCGCTGCGCTTCGCCATCCTGGCTTCGCTTGCTCTTACAGCCCGCTCGAAGCCACCGGCAGCCCCTTCCGTGTCACGACGGGAGGGAATCACCTGCAACTGATCAACGGATGATGCTTGATCGTGGTGCGAGCCCAGAGGGAATTGGGAATACACACAGGTTGAAAAACCTGTGCTACGGGGGCGATGGGCATGGGTAGCCCTGAGTAACGCGACGGTGCCAAGATGCCCCCATCGCTTACGCGATTGGGCTTCCTGAGGCCGTAGCGAGGGCATGGGCAGCCCTGAGCGGCGCAGCCAAGATGGCCCCAATCGCTGACGCGATTGGGCTTCCTGGGGCCGTAGCGTGATGACCCGTATCAGGAGCCGGCACCGTCGGCCGGGGCGACGGCGACGGGTTCGGCCGTCACGATCCCCTTGAACGAGAGCTGCTTCTTGCCGGCCACTTCGATGCAGTCCACCTGGATGGTGTCCTTGCCCTCGAACTCGCCCTTCAGCAGCTCTTCGCTCACCGGATCCTCGATGAAGTTCTCGAGGGCCCGACGCAGCGGCCGGGCGCCGAAGTCGGTGTCGGAACCCTTCCGGATGAGGAACTTCTTGGCCTCATCGGTGAGCTCGAGCTTGAGGCCACGCTCGAAGAGTCGCTCGCGGACCTTGGCCAGTTCGATGTCGATCACCTGCTTGAGGTCTTCGACCGTGAGGTGGTGGAACACGATCACGTCGTCGAGACGGTTCAAGAACTCGGGCCGGAAGACCTTCTCGATCCGCTCGTTGACGCGGCCCTTCATGCCCTCGTAGCTGGCGTCGTCGTCGGGCTTCTGGAAGCCGAAGGCGGCCTCGTTCTTGATCGCCTCGGCTCCCGCGTTGGTGGTCATGATGATGATCGTGTTGCGGAAGTCGACGTTGCGGCCGAACGAGTCGGTGAGCCGGCCCTCTTCCATCACCTGCAGCAGCATGTTGAACACGTCGGGATGCGCCTTCTCGATCTCGTCGAGCAGGACCACGGCGTAGGGGCGGCGGCGGATCTTCTCCGTGAGCTGGCCCCCTTCCTCGAAGCCCACGTAGCCCGGCGGCGCACCGATCAGGCGGCTGACGTTGTGCTTCTCCATGTATTCGCTCATGTCGATCTGGATGAGCGCCTCGGCATCGCCGAACATGAACTGCGCGAGGGCCTTGGCGAGCAGCGTCTTGCCCACGCCCGTGGGACCGGCGAACACGAAGGAGCCGATCGGCCGCTTCGGGTCCTTGAGGCCGGAGCGGCTGCGGCGGACCGCCTTCGACACGCTCTTGATCGCGGCTTCCTGGCCGATGACCTTCTTGTGGAGCTCGCCCTCCATGCCCATGAGCCGGGCCTGGTCTTCGGTGCTCATCCTCGTGAGCGGGATGCCGGTCATCTTCGAGACGACCTCGGCCACGACCTCCTCGTCCACCACGCCGTCGGCCTCGCGGCTCTTGTCCCGCCAGTCGCGGGTCATCGACTGCTTCTTCTTCTTGAGCTTGTCGGCCTGGTCGCGGAGCGCCGCCGCCTTCTCGAAGTCCTGGTTGGCGACCGCCTCCTCCTTCTCCTTGTTGAGCCGCTCGACCTCCTCGTCGATCTCCTTGAGATCTGGCGGCTTGGTCATCGCCTTGAGCCGGACGCGGGCGCCCGCCTCGTCGATCACGTCGATCGCCTTGTCGGGAAGGCACCGGCCGGTGATGTAGCGGCTGGAGAGATCGACGGCCGCCTCGATCGCGGCGTCGGAGATGCTCACGCGGTGATGGCTCTCATAGCGGTCGCGGAGGCCCTTGAGGATCTCCACGGCCTCGTCCTTGGTGGCCGGCTCGATCATGATGATCTGGAACCGACGGTCGAGCGCCGAATCCTTCTCGATGTACTTCCGGTACTCGTCGAGCGTGGTGGCCCCGATGCACTGGATCTCGCCGCGGGCGAGGGCAGGCTTGAGCACGTTGGACGCGTCGATCGCCCCCTCGGCGCCGCCGGCGCCGACGAGGGTGTGGAGCTCGTCGATGAACAGGATCGTGTTCTTGGCGCGGCGGACCTCGTTCATCACCGCCTTGATCCGCTCCTCGAACTGGCCGCGGTACTTCGTGCCTGCGACCATCATCGCGAGGTCGAGCACCACGATCCGGCGGTCGGCAAGCAGTTCGGGGACGTTGCCGTCCACGACCCGCTGCGCGAAGCCTTCCACGATCGCCGTCTTGCCCACGCCCGCCTCACCGAGGAGCACCGGGTTGTTCTTGGTGCGGCGGCAGAGGATCTGGATCGCCCGCTCGATCTCCTTCTCGCGGCCGATCACCGGGTCGAGCTTGCCTTGCCGGGCCAGTTCGGTGAGGTCGCGTCCGAAGCTGTCGAGCGCGGGCGTCTTGCTCTTGCCCGCCTTCGGGCTGCCCTCGCCGCTGCCACCGCCGCCTCCGGCCGGCTGACGGCCGCCCATGCCGGCACGCTCGCCGCCCTCGTTCTCCATGCCGTGGCCGAGCAGGTTGAGCACCTCCTCGCGGACGTCCTCGAGCTTGAGGCCCAGGTTCATCAGCACCTGCGCCGCCACCCCCTCCTGCTCCCGGAGGAGGCCGAGCAGGATGTGCTCCGTGCCGACGTAGTTGTGGTTGAGGTTCCGGGCCTCCTCCATCGAATACTCGATGACCTTCTTCGCCCGGGGGGTCTGCGGGAGCTTGCCCATCGTGACCATGTCGGGGCCGCTCTGCACGAGCTTCTCGACCTCCATGCGGATCTTCCGCAGGTCGATGTCGAGGTTCTTGAGGACGTTCGCGGCGACGCCGCTGCCCTCCTTGATCAGGCCGAGGAGGACGTGCTCCGTGCCGATGTATTCGTGGTTGAACCGCTGGGCCTCCTGGTTGGCCAGCTGCATCACCTTGCGGGCACGGTCCGTGAAACGCTCGTACATGGGCAGATCCTGTGTCCTTTCGGCCCCGGCTGGGGGCGGGCGGGATGGCGTGCCATTTCGGCAGCCGCCACCCCGAACTAATGGAAGGAGCAAACCTTACGCCAAACCCGTCGCAGGATTCTAGGACTGACGGGGCGGAAAGTCTGGCGGAGAGCGCGAAGCCCGAGAAAACCGAAGTTTTTTCACGTCATGCGGCGGCGGATTGCGAACCCCGCCGACCGGACTCGTCGCGGAGTGGCAGGACGGTCGGCTCCTCCGCGGCGCGGCTGTCAGGGGGGGCGGCAAGGCGATCGAGTTCGACGGCGATTTCGTGCCGCCATGGCGATCCGCTGTCGCTGCGGGCCAGTTTTTCGAGGGCCTTCCTGGCCTCGACGGTCCGGCCGGTCCGCCGCAGGAGCGAGGCGTGGAGGAGCTGAGCCTCGCCGTCGGTGGGGGCGATGTCGAGCAGGTCCTGGAGACGCGTCTCGGCCTGAACCCAGTCGCGGGCGAGGTAGGCGTCGCGGGCCGATGCGAAGAGAGCGTCGGCCTCGTCACGGCGGGGAACCGCGATCGCTGGCGGGAACGCCGCCGCTGCCGACACCGTCGAGACCAGCCAGATCGCCCCGACCGCCGTCCAGAGCCCGAGCGTGAAGTGAAACTCGACCAGCCCCGGCCAGATGAACGAGGCGAGGATCGCCACGTCGAGCGACACGGCGAATGCCAGCGCCAAAACCAGTCCGGACAGACTGCCCCGCAGCCAGAGCCATGGCAGGCCGGGCCAGACGAGCGTCAGGTAGCGAAGGGCATGCATCGGGCCGCTCGGGACGGTTTCGAGGGGGCGGGAGTGTAGGAATCCGGCGGACTTTCTCCAACTCCAAGCTCCAACTCCAAGCAGCCCGGTCCATGGGTCGCGCCGGCGCGGTACAACGGGCAAAATCATGGCAGCGGGCGAATCTGGCGGACTGGGCGGACAGGGAGGCACCTCCGGCATCTGGCGGGCGGTTGATGCCTCCGCCAACCGGGCCACCGAGGCCCTGCGGGTGCTGGAAGACGCGGTCCGCTTCGGCCTCGACGACGAGCACCTCACCCGGCTGGCGAAGGATCTGCGACACGACCTCACCGCAGAGCTGGCCCGCCACGGACTCTGGCGGCGGACGGCGGCCCGCGACGTGATCGGTGACGTGGGCGTGGGGATCGAGGCGGGGGCGGGGCTTTCCCGCGGCGGCCTTGCCGACCTTGTCGCCGCCAACGCGGCCCGCGCGGCCCAGGCGCTGCGGAGTCTGCAGGAGTGCGTTGCCGTCGTGGCCCCGGAGGCGGTGGGGGGCTTTGAGTCGATTCGCTATCGCGTGTACACGCTCGAACGGGCGGCGGTCAGCGCGGTGCGGGCAAGCGACCGGCTTGCCGGCGTGTCGCTCTGCGTGCTCGTCGATGGCGGCCACGAACCCGCCGCGTTCGTGCGGCTCGTGGAGTCACTCGTCGAGGCGGGTGTGCGAATGTTCCAGATCCGCGACAAGTCGCTTCCCCTGGCAGTGCTCGCCGAGCGGGTGCGGACGGCGCTGGCGATCGTGCGCCGCAGCGGTGACGCCGATCGGCCGATCGTGGTGGTCAATGACCGGGTGGACGTGGCCGCGGCGGTGTCGGCCGATGGGGCCCACGTGGGCGCCGATGATCTGCCGGTGCCGCTCACCCGCCGCGTGGTCGGGCCGGACCGGCTCGTGGGTCGCACGGCACACGACGTGGCGGAGGCCCGCGCAGCTGTCGTCGACGGCGCCGACTATCTCGGCATCGGCCCCTGCTTCCCGTCGCCCACGAAAGCATTCTCCGAACATGCGCCGCCCGCGTTTCTCAGGACGGTCTGCGGCGAGATCTCGCTGCCGACGTTTGCGATCGGCGGAATCACGGCGGAGCGGCTCGAGCCGCTCGTGGCACTGGGTGTGAAGCGGGTGGCGGTCGCCTCGGCCGTGACCCGCGCCGCCGATCCGCCGCGGGCGGCCCGCGGGCTGATCGACGCGCTGGCGCGGCTTACCGCGACGGTGCGTCCTGTTCCTTGAGCAGGGCGACGATCGCCGCCGCGATGTCGGCCTCGTCGCTCGACCGGTAGCCGGTCCAGACGCGGCGGACGCGGGTGTCGGGGCCGATGAGATAGGTGGTTGGAAACGCCTCGAGCCCGCAGGCCATCGAAAAGTGCAAGGCGGCGACGGCCTCGGAAAAACCCCAGGCCGCGATCGGCAGCTGTCGGGCCGTGAGAAATGAGGCGGTTTCGCGGGCGAGGTCGGCGTCGTCGCCCCCCGACCCGCAGGAGACGGCGATGAGTTGGAAGCGGGGCTCGCCGGAAAGCCGCTGCGCGATCCGCACGAGTCCGGGCAGTTCCTTGCGACACGGCGGGCACCAGGTGCCCCAGAAGTTGAGGAGCGTCACCTTGCCCGCCAGCGACGGCACCGGAGTCGTGGCGTCGTCGAGCGACACGATTGGCAGGGGACCCATCGCGCGGCCCTCCGCGGGATGCGTCGGACGCGGCCGCTGGCAGCCACAGGCGACCAGGGCGATCGCGAGCATCGCGGCGACGATCGGCACGCGGGATATCATCGGAAAACCGTTCACACGCATCCGCATCAGAAAGCCCGACGGCGTTAGCCGGAGGGAGATCAGAAAGCCCAGTGGCACGCGCCGCGGGAATGTCAGGAAGCCCAACGGCGCACGCCGTGGGACCGAGCCCATCAGGAGCCGTCAAGTGTACGAAGTCGAGCAGAAGTATCCTCTGGCCGACGTGCCGGCGGTCGAGGCGGCTCTCGCCCGGCTTGGTGCGACGTGGCACCGCACCGCGGCTCAGGTGGACCGCTACTTCAACCACCCGAGCCGAGACTTCGCGGTCACCGACGAGGCGCTGCGACTCCGGCGGACGGATGACACGCTGGCGATCACCTGGAAGGGGCCACGGCTCGACGCGACGGCCAAGACCCGCCGCGAGCTCGAACTGATGCTGGCCCAGGCAGCGGTCCCAGCCGCCGCGGGTACTGAGGCAGCGGTCCCAGCCGCTGCGGGAGAGCCAGCCGTGCAAGCCGCGCTCGACCGGTGGACGGAACTTCTCGAGGCGCTTGGTTTTCGGCAGGTTCGCGAGGTGGCGAAGCGGCGGCGGCTGGCGACGATTGTCTGGCAGGGAGCGGCCATCGAGATCGCAATCGACCACGTCGCGGGCCTCGGCGACTTCGTGGAACTGGAACTGCAGGCCGACGCCGCGGGAATCGCCGCCGCAGCGGCCCGTGTCGAATCCCTCGCGCTGCAACTGGGCTGCACGAATCCCGAGCGCAGGAGTTATCTCGAGATGCTGCTCGCCGCCGGGTAGAGCGCGTCTAATCCGGTTCCCACGTGATCCTCGCGGATCGCTTCACGGAACCCTCAAAGCCCGGAGCGGAAGCGACGGGAGCGGCTCCGCGGATCGTTACGCGTCGCTCGCCGCCGCCACGCGTGATCCCCTCGCTCCCGCTCGGGGCTTCCTGGCGGAGTGACACTGCCGCAGAAACGCCTCAGGATCACGTGAGACGCGTGGAACTCCTGCCGATTGCAGGTGTTGGCTTTCGAGCGACACGCGACCATCCAGCGAGAGGACATGGGCACGCCCGGGCATCGCACCATCGGCAGCTCACGGTCGGAACGCGATGCACACCGGGCTCGGCACATCGATCGACGTGCCGGTGAAGGTGAGTCGGCCCGTTGTCTCATCGATCGCGAACACGGTCACGGTGTTCGAGGCCTGGCCTCCCACCAGCAGGAACCTTCCTCCGGGGGCGATCGCGAAGTGCCGCGGCGTCCTCGCCCGCGTCGGCTCGGCACCGAGGAACTCGAGGGCGGTGGTGTCGTCCACGACCCGAAACATGGCGATCGAGTCGTGGCCCCGGTTTGATGCGTAGACGAACCTCCCGTTCGGATGGACCGCGATCTCGGCACTGGAAAACCCGCTGCGGTCGGTCACGTCGGGCGGCAGCGTCGAGCACGTGCCCTCGACGGCGACTCCATGGCGACCGTCGAGGCGCAGGCCGGTCACGGTCAGGTCGAGTTCGTTGACGCACCAGCATCGCTCGCGGTCTGGATGCAGCGCGAAGTGCCTGGGGCCGGCACCGGGGGTGAGTTTCGCGGACTGAGAAGGGACGAGAACGGCCCGCTCGGGATCGAATCGATGCACGAAGACGGTGTCGAGGCCGAGATCGCAGACGACGACGTGGTGGCTGTCGCCGACGACATCGACGGAGTGGGCGTGCGGTTTGTCCTGACGCTTGGGATCGATGCCCGTCTCGTCACGGCGGTGCCACGAATGCTGCAGGAAACCGCTTGCGCCAGCGCCCGAGACCAGGGACGTGAGACGACCATCGTCGGTGAGCCCGAGGCACGCCACGCTGCCGCCGCCGTAGCTGGCCGCGAGCACGACCTTTCCCAGGGGATCGACCGTCACGGCACAGGGCCCGGCACCACCGGTTGATTCGGCGCCCCGCGACACGATCCGTCCCGACATCTCGTCGATCGCGAAAGCCTCCACGGCACCGCCCGGCTTGCCGCCGGCCCCCGCGACCTCCGAGACCGCGTAGAGCATCGGGAGCCGGGGGTGGAAGGCGAGGAACGACGGGTTTGTCGCCACCCCGGCGAGCACCGGCGGCGCGAGAGCGCCGGTCTCGGTGTTGAACCGCGCCACGTAGATGCCCTCTGACCCCGTCTTCGCGTTGGTGTAGGTGCCGAACCAGACAGGCACCTCACCGGCCAGTGCGGCGGCGGGAACGAGCGCGGCGGCGACACAGGCGGTGCGGATGGACGGCATCGCGAAAAACCCTCATGCTGCGGCGACGATGGGTGACGACACGACCGACATTCAGCCTATCCCGCCGCCGGGTGACCCTTCCATTCCGGCCCACGACGACGCGGGACGCGAGGCGAAAAACACCCTCTGGATCGAGTGCTATCAGATCGCGGTCCGCGTCGGCTGGATCTTCAAGACCGAGACGATCATCATGCCGGCGGTGCTCGACGCCATCGTCGACTCGGGCTTTCTCCGCGGCCTCCTGCCGGTGCTCAATCGCGGCGGACAGAGCGTGCCGCCGCTGCTCGTCGCCGGCACGCTCGCCCGCCGGCCGTTCAAGAAGTGGTCGCTCGTGGCCACGAGTCTGGCGATGGCCGGCTGCTTTGCGGCACTCGCCGCGGCCTGGGGGCCGCTCCAGGCTGCGCGTCCCGATCTGCTCGCGATCCTGTTTCTGGTGGTCTATGCCACGTTCTCGTCGGTCGTCGGCGTCAATCAGCTCGTCTTTGCGGCCCTCCAGGGAAAGCTGATCTCCCCGGGACATCGTGGCCGGGCGATGGTGGTGAGCGTGACGGTGGGCAGCGTGCTGGCGATTGCCGCGGCGGTCGTGCTCCTGGGGCCGTGGCTCAAGGAGGCGGATGGGTTTCCGAAGATCTTCGCCGCCACGGCTGCGTTTTTCGCGATCGCCGCCATCGCGCCGATCTTCCTCGACGAGCCGGCCGATGCGGCTCATGCTCCATCGCCGGCGGTCGGTCGGTCGCCGTGGGCGGTGGTCTCCGCGGGCCTCGCCGCCTGGCGGGCGACGATCGCGGCCGACCGCGCGCTGGTGCGGCTCTCGCTCGTGGCGGCCTGCTTCTCCGCCGTCTTGATGATGTTCCCGCACTATCAGGCCTTCGCCCGGGATCGGCTCGGGAGCGGTGCGGGCAGCCTGCTCGCCTGGGTCTGCACGCAGAATGCGGCGACGGGCCTCGCGAGCCTCGTGGCGGGCCCCGTGTCGGACCGTCGCGGCACGCGGATCGTGCTCATCTGGCTTGTCGCCCTTTCCGCCCTCACGCCGCTGGTGGTGACGGCGCTCTCGCTGCTGCCGCAGTCGACCGCGGTGAACTGGTTCTGGATCGTGTACGTGCCGCTGGGCCTCAATCCCATTTCGTTGAAGCTGTTCACCAACTACGCCCTCGAGCTGGCCCCGTCGGTCGCCGAGCACCCGCGGTATGTGAGCATCGTGGGGGCGGCGTTGGCCGCGCCCTTCGTGCTCTCGCCCCTGGTGGGGCTCGCGGTGGACCGCTTCGGGTTCCGGCATGTCTTCGTGACCGGCGCGGCGGCCATCCTCGCCGGCGCCGTGGTCGCCGCCGGCCTGCCGGAGCCGAGGCACCAGACCCGCTGAACGGCGATCAATACAACCACAGCCGCAGGTCGCTGCGGCTGACGACCGGCTGGGGCGTGTAGCGCATCCTGCGGGCGAGCGACCGGACCTCGGCGGCGCGCGACCCGAGCATCGCCCAGTCGCGCCAGGCGGTGCGGGCCGGAGCGGCAGGCAGACGCCAGGCGTCGCAGGCGGTGTGCCAGAGCGAGTCGAGATGCCGACGGCGGAGGTGGATGGCATCGAGGCCATACCAGTCGCCCGGCTGGTCGATCAGGGTGGCGCCGTAGTCGGCTGCCACGGCGGCGATCTCCGCGTCGAGGTCGGCGGCGGCCTCCTTGACCGCTGCAAGAGGGAGCCGGCAGCCTGGCACGTAGCACGTTCGCAGCATGCGGTAGCGGGCCGGCCCCACGCTCTCGAGGCTGGCGAGGGGCAGGCGCGTGATCGCGATCTGCCCGTCCTGCTCGGCCAGCCGTCGGACCGCCTCCCGCACCCAGCCGGCAACCTGCCCGGCGGAGAAGCCGTAGAGGAGGTCGTTGCCGATGTCGGTGACGAGGGCGAGCGGCCGGTGCGAATCATCTCCCAGGGGCGGCTGCCGCTCGAGTGCCCGCCAGAGTCCGCTGCCGAGAATCGAGGGAAGCCGACGTGCCGCCACGCGGCTGTTGACGCCGTACGATCGGCCGTGGCCGGCGGTGACGAACAAGTCGAGCGGGCCCGCCGATCGGCGTCGGGCGATCGCGGCCAGCCGCGCGAGGCCGCGGGAGACGTTGCTCGCGCCGAGCACCACGACGCGGGCGGTCGCGGCCGGCGTCAGTTCCACCGTCGCCACGGGGTGTTGCCGGCGGAGATGCTCTGGAAGCATGAGGCGGCGAGCATCGCGAACATGATCCCCAGGAAGTGGTCGCCCCGCGCATAACCCCACCAGGCCACGAGCCCTCCGGCCACGACGCCCAGGATGGCGGCGATCCGGGCTCCGTCCGCCACGCCGATGGCGAGCAGGCCCTCGCGGACGATCTGCCCACCGTCGAGCGGAGGCACCGGGATCAGGTTGAGGAGCGGCCAGAAGATGTTGACGTAGAGCAGGAAGTCGAAGAACGCATAGGCCAGCGGCGACGTGTAGCCGCGGCCCTCGTTGAAGCCGAGCAGGGAACCGACCGCCGGGATCGGGAACGGCACCTGGTAGCCGCTCACCTTCAACAACCCGATGATCACCGCGGCGAGGAAGAGCTGCGCGAGCGGACCGGCCGCGGACACGAGCAGCCGTTGGACGGGCCGGAGGTGTCGGCGGCCCCAGATTTCGGGAATCGCGAGGCCGCCGAAGTGGTAGAGCACGATGTGCGCCGCCTGCCCGAAGTTTCGGTAGGCCAGGGCATGCCCCATCTCGTGCACGAGGATCGATGTGAACACGACGGCGATCCACATCACCAGCATCTGGAGGAGCAGTCGCTGGTCGCCGAGCGAGAACGACTGGCAGACATTCCAGCCGAGCAGGCCCGCGGCCAGCCAGAACCAGGCCGACACGCGAACCCGGATCCCGGCGAGGTCGAAGAGCAGGTCGGCGGAAGTGGCCTGGGGTTCGGAGAGCATCGTGGGACCTATGGTACACGTCCGGCACGGAAATCACGCCGCGCGGCGGTGTGCGGCGATGGCCATGCCGCCGCCACCGGCGATCGCGAGCACGGCGTCGGCGGCCCGGGCGGCGGAGCCCGGCCGGGCGACGGCGACGGCAACGGCCTCGATCCTCGCAACGGCCTGTCGCCGCGATGCGGGATCGGTGAGCCATTCGACCACGTGCGCGGCGGACCGCTCGGCGGGGTCGCCGACGGAAAGGTATTCAGGGTAGACCGCTTCTGGATCGGCCGGTGGCACGGCGAGCGGCGGCACGAGCACCGGCTGCACCGGCCCGATCGGTTCCCGGCAGGCGAGCAGGTTGACCAGCGTGATGAATCGGGCGCGGCGGAACCAACTCTGCACGACGTAGGCGAAGCCGCTGATGCGATACACGATCACGGTCGGCACTCGGGCCGCAAGCAGTTCGAGCGACACCGAGCCAGAGCAGGCGATCGCGGCGGTCGCCTCGCTGATCAGGCTCCGCGTGCGGCCCGCGTGAATCGCGATGCCGAGGCCGCTCGCTCCGGCGGTCGAGCGGAGCACCTCGTCGATCCGACGGGCGTGCCGGTCGTGCAGGGCCCCGATCGCGAAGCGGGCCTCGGGCACGCTTCGCCGGATGACGGCGGCCGCCTGCAGGAGCGAGCCCAGCACGCCCTCGATCTCCTGGCCGCGTGAGCCTGGTAGAAGCAGCACGAGCGGCTCCATGGCGGTCGGCTCCGTCGCCCGTGCCGAGAGGGCCGTGTCGAGTTCGTCGAAGAAGGGATGGCCCACCAGCGTGCTGCGGATTCCGTGGGCCGTGAACCAATCGTGTTCGAAGGGCAGCGCCGAGAGGACGTGGTCGACGAGTCGTCGCATCTTGGCCACCCGCCAGCTTGCCCAGGCCCAGATCTGCGGCGGGCAGTAGAAGACGACCGGCACGCCGTGCCGCTTCGCCCGCCACGCCAGCCACCAGTGGAAGCCGGGAAAGTCGACGAGCACGCAGACGTCGGGTTTCGCGTCGAGAAAGTTTCGTTCGGCGCGGCGGGCCAGGTCGATGAACCGATGGATGTTGAGGACCACGCGGAGGATCCACATCACGGCGAGGTGCGTCAGGTCGGCGACGAGTTCGACGCCCTCGGCCGCCATGTGGGGGCCGCCGAGGCCGGCGAACTCGACGTCGGGCCGACGCTCCCGGATCGCGCGGACGAGGAGCGCCGCATGATGGTCGCCCGAAGGCTCGCCGGCCGAAACGAAGACGCGCATGGGATGCTCCACCCGGCGGTCGCCGGGGGGCGGAGTATCCCGCGCTGGTGCCGGCGGCCCTAGAGCATTTCGCCGCCGCAACGAGGGCCCGGGGCGGGGAAATCGGGCTCGTGATCGCCGGGTCGAGATGGCCCAGCCGCATGCAGGCCGCGCCGCCGAAGGCGGCGGCGCGGCCCTCGCGGATGCTCGTTACTTCGCCGCGGGCTTGAAGCCCTTGTCGATCGTGCCGAAGACCATCGTCACCTGATCCTCGGGAGAGGCCTTCTCGACCTTGCCCTTGCAGTTGGGGCAGCAGAAGCCGACTTCGGCATCGCCGATCGAGATCTGCGTGCCGGGCTTCACGGGCCCGCCGCTGAACGGGCAGCCCTTCTGCACGAGTTGGCCGGTGCTCACCATCTGCTGGTGGGCCTTGGCGGCAAACTTTGCCGACTCGCCCTTGAAGGCGCCGACGCACTTCTCGCAGCAGAAGTAGACGGTGCCGCCGTCGAAGTCGGCGGAGGCGGCCGGATCGCAGCCATGGCCTGAGACGGGGCAGGTGGCATCCTTTGCCTCCTTGATGGCGGCCGTCACGACGGCGGCCGAGGTGGCGAGGGCGACGATCGCGAGGCCAAGAACCAGACGACTCTTCATGACACGCTCTCCAGTGGTGATACGGGCGGTTCCGAAGGCATCAGACTACGGGCCGAAGGCCATCCGAAGCAAATGAGTCCACTGCAGGTTCAGGCCGGGTCCGCCGGCTGCCCCACATCGTGTAGGAGTCACGCGTGATCTTCAGGCGTTCACCCGGCTCGGGGCTGCCCGCGCCCGTCGCCAGGACGCTCGCTGCGGGCTCCGGCCCTTCGCTTGCTGCACGCCGGCTACGCTTCGCCATCGTGGCTTCGCTTGCCGCCGAGCCCGGCTCCCGGGCACGGGCAGCCCCTCGCGCCATCATCCCTCGCATGGGATTCCGGACAGGGGAGCAGCCGGATCGGAGGCACGCGCAGGAGCCGGTGAGACATGTGCCACGCGGCAGGTGGCTGGGGTGTCGTCCAAGCCGAACGGCGCGAGCCGTCGGGCGAATCACCATGAGAGCCGAGGATTCCCTGTCGGTGGCCCCACGCCGTATACGCGTCACACGTGATCCTCGCGGGTTCTTCCACGGAACCCTCAAAGCCCGGAGCGGAGGCGACGGGAACGGCTCCGCGGATCGGCACGCGTCGCTTGCCGCCGCCACGCTTGATCCCCTCGCTCCCGCTCGGGGCTTCCTGGCGGAGTGACACCGCCGCGTCAGCCTGCGGTGGCCATGGATGGCACCGCAGGCGTGTGTCACGGCAGGACGCCGTGGAATCGCGGCTCCGGGCAACCTTGGCTTGCCCCGCAGCCGCGTCAGCCTGCGGTGGCCATGGATGGCACCGCAGGCGTGTATTCAGAGCACCGGCAGCGACGGCATCGGTGGCTTCGCCGCCACGGTCGCGGCCAGATTGCCCACGAGCCGCTCGCAGATCGCCTCGAAGTAGGGACGCGAGGCGGGGTCGTCGTAGTTGGCGGCCGTGCGGCCCGCGTCGCCGTGCTCGCGGATCGGGATCTGGATGGGCACCTCGCCCAGAAACGGGATGTCGAGTTCCTGCGCCGTCCGCCGGGCGCCGCCGGTGCCGAAGATGTCATACCGCTTCTGCGTGTCGGGGCAGACGAAGAAGCTCATGTTCTCCACCATGCCGAGAAGCGGGATGTTGACCTTCCGGAACATCGCGATCGCCTTGGTGGCGTCGAGCAGGGCCACGTCCTGCGGCGTGCAGACCACGACCGCGCCCGAGAGCGGCAGGGCCTGCGAGAGCGTGAGGGCCACGTCGCCCGTGCCGGGCGGCATGTCGATCACGAGGTAGTCGAGCGGGCCCCAGAGCGTGTCGCGGAGCATCTGCGTGATGGCGCCGTGGAGCATCGGGCCACGCCAGACGACCGCTTCGCCCGGCGGCACCATGAACCCCATCGACATCACCGGCATCTGCAACCGGCCCACGTCGAGCATCTGCGGCACGATCTTGCCGTTGTCGATCTGCGGGCGGCCCGAGAGGCCCACGAGGTGCGGCACGCTCGGTCCGTAGACGTCGGCGTCGAGCAGGCCCGTGCGGCTGCCGGCCCGCGCCAGGCCGATGGCGATGCTCGTGGCGATCGTGCTCTTGCCCACGCCCCCCTTGCCGGAGCCGACGGCGATCACGCTCTTCGCCTCCACGCCGAGCTGGCCGAGCTTGAGCGGCGGCCGGTCGTGGGGGATGATCGTGACCGTGACCTTCGCAACCTGCGGAAACGCGGTGCGGATGCGCTCCTCGATCCGCGCTCGCGTGACGTTCCAGAGGAGCGCGGAATGCGTGGTGAGGCCGACCGTCACGGCGATCGCCGATGCGTCGGCAGCGAGCGACGCGACCTGCCCCATCGCTGTCAGCGGCCGGCCCGTCTCGGGGTCAGCGATGTCGGCGAGGATCGCCTCGACGGCGGCGGTGGTGGGCGTGGTGGCCATCAGCGGGTGGCGATCGTGTCGAGGGCGTCGGGCAGAGCGGCGGCGGCAGGGGGGACGAGGCTCTCGCCGGCCCGCGAGGCCGCCGTGAGCAGGCCGCGCGGCCGCACCGTCACCATGCCCACGAGCACGAGGCAGGCGAGCATCGCCACGCCGGCGGCGAGGCCGCCGTCGGCCTGGACGCCCCGCTTCGTCGTCTTGAAGTACATCGCGGCGATGATGCGGAGGTAGTAGGCGGCCGCGATCGCCGCGTTGAGCACGAGCAGCACGGCGAGGCCCACGAACCAGGACCGGCGGCTGCCGACCTCGATCGCGGCGGCGCCATCGACCTCGAGCGCCGAGAACGCCAGGGCGAGCTTGCCCCAGAAGCCCGGCAGCGGCGGGATGCCCGCCAGGGAGAGGAGAAAGACGGCGATCGCGAAGGCGGCCACGGGGTTGGTGCCGGAGAGGCCGTCGAGGTCATCCACGGTGGTGATCTCTTCGCGCGGCGGCCGGGGGCCGCTTCCGCTGGTCCACTCGGGCCAGCGATGGCCGAGATAGGCGATTGCCCCGAACACCCCGATCGTGGCGATCGCATACGTGGCGAGATAGAAGAGCGTGGCCGACAGGCCGCCGGTGGAGAGCAGCCGGGGCGAGAGCGAAGGAGCGGCGGCCGCCGCGATGCCGACGAGCAGGTAGCCGGCGTGGGCGATCGACGAACAGGCCAGCAGCCGCCGGAGGTTCGTCTGCCAGAGGGCCATGACGTTGCCCACGGTCATCGTCACGGCGGCGAGCACGACGACGATCCGCCAGAGCAGATCGGGGGATGCTGCGGGGCCGACGAGGACGAGCAGTCGTGCGAGGACGACGATGCCGGCCACCTTCGGCAGCGTCGAGAGCAGGGCCGCGTTGCCGGGGCTTGTGCCCTCGTAGACGTCCGGAGCGTAGAAGTGCATCGGCACGGCAGCCAGACGGAAGGCGGCGCCCACCACGCCGAGGCCGATCGCGAGCGGCAACAGCGCCTGTGCCGTGCGGCCCGTCGCCTCGGCTTTGAGGCGGGCGGCGATCGCGCCGAGATCGGTGGAGCCCCCGATTCCGTAGAGGCAGACGAGGGCATAGAGGAAGATCGCCGAGGCAACGAGCGAAAGGAAGAAATACTTCAGGCTCGCCTCCTGGCCGCGGGCGTCGGTCCGTTTGAGACCCAGCAGGATGTAGGTCGGGATCGAGACCAGCTCCAGGCCGGCGAACAGCAGCACGAGGTCGCCCGCCACGCCCACCAGCGACAGGCCCGCCAGCAGGAGCAGGAACGTGCCTGCCTCTTCGCAGGTGCCGCCCCGATGCAGCCCCGGACCACGGCTCACCGCCGCCGCGAACAGGTCGCCCGACTGCACGAGGCAGAGCAGCAGGCCGAGCGCCAGGACCGTCCAGCGGATGTAGGTGGAGAAGGGGTCGATCGCGATGCCGGCGGAGAAGGCGGCGTCGGACGCCTGCCCGCGGGTGACGACCATCGCCGCGACGATTCCGGCGGCAGCCACGAGCCAGCCGAATCGCAGTCCAGCGAAGGCACCACCGAGGTACGCCACGAGTGCCGCGAGCACCATCACGATCTCGGGAGCGAGCAGCGAGAAGGTTTCGAGAGAGGTGGCATTCATGGGTTGGTGATCCGGGCGACGGTGGCGGTGGTCTCGGCCTGCATCCGGGCGGCGAAGGCGACCGCCGAAGCGGCGGTGGCCTTGCGGACGGCCGGGGCGGCCGGCGCGAGGAACGTGGCTGGGGTGAGGCCGATCCAGAGCACGAACACCGCGAGCGGCAGGACGGCGGCGAGTTCGTGCCAGCGGAGATCGCAGCGGTCGTGGTCGTCGGCGGCTCCATGACCGCCATGACCATGACCGCCATGACCGTGGTCGGCATGGCCCGGCTCGTGGCCATGGCCTGCTGACCGAGGCGGCTCGCGGGAGCCTCCGAAGAGCACCCGCTCCACCGCCCAGAGCATGTACCAGGCTCCGAGTACCACGCCCGCCACCGCCAAGAGTGCCATCACCAGGTAGGCAAACTGCCAGGCCGGCGACACGCCCGACCAGGCGCGCTGGAAGGACCCCAGCAGGATCATGAACTCGCCCACGAAACCGTTGAGGCCGGGGAGACCGATGCTCGAGAAGGTGAAGAGCATGAAGAACACGGCCAGCCAGGGCGCCTTCGAGGCGATGCCGCCGAGGCTGGCGATGTTGCGCGTGTGGAATCGCTCGTAGATCATGCCGACGAGGGCGAACAGGCCGGCCGACGAGAGGCCGTGGTTGACGAGCTGGAGGTTGGCGCCCTCGGTGGCCACCGGCGTCAGCGCGAACAGGCCCATCACGATGTAGCCCATGTGGCTCACCGACGAGTAGGCGATCAGCCGCTTGAGATCGGTCTGCACCAGGGCCACAAGCGCGCCGTAGACGATGCCCACCACGCCGAGGCCGAAGAGCCACGGGGCCGCCACGGCCGTGGCCTCCGGAAGCATCGGCATCGAAAATCGCAGAAAGCCGTAGATGCCGAGCTTGAGGAGCACGCCGGCAAGATCGACGGAGCCGCCCGTGGGCGCCTCGACGTGCGCCAGCGGCAGCCAGGTGTGGAACGGGACGATCGGCACCTTCACCGCGAAGCCGGCCAGCAGGGCCAGAAACACGACCATCTGCAGCCAGCCGCCCGCGGCGGTCATCGGCAGCGGATGGATCTTCGTGCCATCCACGAGCGACTCGATGTCGAACGTGACCACCCCGGCATGGTTGGCGTGCCAGAGCACGATCGTGAGCAGGCCGAGGAAGGTGAGCACGCTGCCAGTGAGCGTGTAGATGAAAAACTTGACGGCCGCCTTCCGCCGCTCGTCGTGGCCCCAGATGCCGATCAGGAAAAAGAGCGGAACGAGCGTGAACTCGAAGAACACGTAGAACAGGATCACATCGCGGGCCGCGAACACGCCGAGCATCGCCGCCTCGAGCACGAGCAGGAGCACGTAGAAGCCGACGGGTCGATCCTTGATGGCGTCCCAGCTGACGAAAACGGCCGTCACCGACAGCAAGGCGGCGAGGCCGAACATCCAGAGCGAGAGACCGTCGAGGCCGAGGGAAAACCGGACGTCGAAGATGCCCTCCGTGAGCCAGGGAAACTCGACGAGGCCGTAGGGCAAGCCCGACGCCGTGGCGGGATCAGCCAGGTAGCGGACGATGAGCCAGGCGGCGAGCGCGAGGGTGACGAGCGTGGTGACCGCCGCGCTCTGCCGCACGGCAGACACGCCGCGGGAGCCGAGCAGCCAGGCGATGACGGCGCCGACGAGCGGAGCCGCGATCGTGAGGAGGAGGTGCGACGAGGGGCTGAAGCCGTTCATGCGTGCGTGCGGAGTTCCCTTCTAACCCATGGCCCGAGCGACGAGGGCGAGCACGATCAGGAGCGTGCCGATCACGCCGGCCAGGGCGTAGCGCTGAACGAGCCCCGACTGGAGATGGCGGACGACGCTGCCGAGGGCGACCGGAATGCGGGCGATCGTATCGACGAGCCCGTCGATCAGGTGGCGATCGATCATCGCGGCCAGGGTGGCGACCATCTCCAGCGGCTTGACGATCAGCGCGGAGTAGATCTGGTCGAAGAAGAATCGATTGGCGAAGAGCGTCTCGAGCGGCCCGAGGAACCGCTCCATCTGCGGCCCGTCGCTCCGGCGGCCGAGGTGACCCAGGGCGGCGACCACGATGCCGATGGCGGCGGCGAGCGTGCCCTGGATGGCGAGGTCCCAGTGGAAGGCCGGAGGCGTGGCGGTCGAGGCGACGGCGGGGGCGGTGAACGACGGCGTGGAGGCGAGGAAGGAGGCGAGCGAGTGCGTGCTGAACAGCCACCAGCCGCTCACCGCCGACAGGGCTGCGAGAATCGCCAGCGGGATCGTCATCGACGGCGGCGATTCGTGGGCGTGGTGACCGGCTTCATCGGGCACCCGCGTCGGCCCGGTGAATGTCATGAATACGGCGCGGAACGTGTAGAAGGCGGTGAGCGCCGCGGTGACGAGCGACATCCAGAAGAGGATCCGCCACGTCGCGGGGGTGTTGAGGGCGTCGAGCGCCGAACCCCGCGCACCGCCGGCGAACTGGGCGGCGTCGGGGGTGACACTCGCCAGGTGGAAGGTTGCGCCGGTCGCCGCGTGGCCGCCCGCGGGGGCGGCGTCGTGGTGCTCGCCATGAGCGTCGGGCCAGCCTCGAGAGTGGAGCGAGGCGAGGATCTCATCCTTGCTGAAGAACCCGGCGAAGGGCGCCACGCCGGCCAGCGCCAGGGCGCCGACGAGGAACGTGGCGGCGGTGATCGGCATCACGCGCCTCAGGCCGCCGAACCGCCGCATGTCGATCACGCCCCCCATCGCGTGCATCACCGACCCGGCCCCCATGAACAGCAGCGCCTTGAAGAAGGCGTGGGTGACGAGGTGGAAGATCGCGGCGGTGAAGCCGAGCAGGGTGCCGGTGCCGAGGGCCGCGAACATGTAGCCGAGCTGGCTGATCGTGGAATAGGCGAGCACGCGCTTGAGGTCGTTCTGCACCGTGCCGATCAGCGCGGCGACGAGCGCCGTGGTCGCGCCCACGATCGACACGAGCGTGAGGGCTCCGGGGCAGGCCTCGAACAAGGGCGCGGTGCGGGCCACGAGGTAGATGCCGGCGGTGACCATCGTGGCGGCATGGATGAGCGAACTGGCGGGCGTGGGCCCTTCCATCGCGTCGGGCAGCCAGACGTGCAGCGGCAGCTGCGCGCTCTTGCCGCAGGCGGCGAGGAGGAAGAGCAGGCAGATGGCGGTGCCCACCGCGCCGCCCACGTAGGCGGAGGCGTCGGCGAGCCGCGTCGCCCCGAGGATGCCTGGCACGAGCGTGCCGTCGGCGAGGGTGGTGTCGTGGAAGTTGAGCGTGCCGTAGGTCATCCAGAGCAGGAACGTGGCGACGGCCAGGCCGAAGTCGCCGATGCGGTTGACGAGAAACGCCTTCTTCGCCGCCTTCGCCGCCTCGGGCTTGGTGAACCAGAAGCCGATCAGCAGGTAGCTGCAGGCGCCTACCGCCTCCCAGAAGACGTAGACCAGGAGAAAGTTGCTCGCCGCCACGAGCATCGACATCGAGAACACGAACGCCGACACCAGCGCGAAGAACCGCGGATAGCCGGGGTCGCCATGCATGTAGCCGATCGAATAGATCGCCACGAGCAGGCCCACGCCGGTGATGATCACCAGCAGCGTGGCGGTGAGCGGGTCGAGCCGCAGGGCCACGGGAATCGCAAACGCCTTGGCGGCCGAGTTCCCATCGCCGGGGGCGGCGGCGTCGCCGATTCCCGCCCATTGCCAGAGCGTGGTGACCATCTCCACGGGCTTCGCCGCATGGTCGTGGCCGGTCGAGCCCACGCCAACCTCACGGGCCATCCCGGAGAGCAGCATCACGGCCACCACGAACGCCGCTGCGATGCCGGCGATCGCCGGCAGGTGGGCGCGGGAGCCGAGCACGCGGCCGAGCGCAACCGTGAGGATCGCTCCCACCAGGGGCAGGAGCGGAACCAGCGCGAGCAGCGTCGAGGGGGAGATGTCGTTCATGGAGGGGCTGGAGGGGCGTGGGTCAGACGTGCTCGCGTTCGAGGAGGGCGTCCTCGTCGGCGGCCGGTTCGACGCCGGCGGGGGTGAGCTTCGGGAACTTCGGCGGCACGGTGTCGATGGCAGGCAGTTCCCGGTCGATCGTTCGGGAGAGATTCGACTCGCGGAGCGACTGCCAGGCCGCCGCGTCGAGCCGCCCGGTCCGGGCGAAGGCCTGCAGCACGAAGACGAGGGCCACGGCCGCTTCGCAGGCGGCCACGGTGAGCACGAAGATCACGAGCACGTGGCCGCCCCAGTCGCCGTGGTGACGGCTCCACGAGACGAGGCTCACCGAGATGCCCTGGAGCATCAGTTCGGCGCACAGGAACATCACGATCAGGTTGCGGCGGGCGAGGATGCCTACCAGACCGAGTGCGAACAGGATCGCACCCACGACGAGACCGTCGAGGACGAGTGGGGCCGGTGCGACGACATCCGCAAGCAGGTTCATGGGGCAACCCTCCGGGCGGCGGCAGGGGCGGCATCGGCAGCGCCTCGGGAGACGATCGCGATCGAGCCGATCAGGGCGACGAGCAGCAGCACGCCGGCGACCTCGACCGCCAGCAGATGGCGGCCGAAGAGCTCTCCGCCGAGGCGGGCGACGTGATTGTCGGCGAGCATGTCGATGCCGGCCTCGGCCGCGCTGGTGGGCTCGGCGGCAGAGCCGGAGCCTGCAAGCAGCGCCGCCTTCGTGCCACTCATCAGGCAGCAGGAGGGCGGCTCGGCGGTGAGCCGGCCGATCGACAGCGAGAGGATGCCGAGCAGGACGGCACCCGCCACCGCCGCGAGCAGCGGCTCATTCGAGACGCGGTCGTAGGGGGCCAGGCCGGCGGGCTGGGCGAGCATCAGCACGAACAGGAACATCACCAGGATCGCGCCGGCGTAGACCACGATCGTGGCCACGCCGAGAAACTGGCCGCCGAGGACGAGCAGGACGCCGGCGACGCCGGCGAGCGCCATCGCGAACCAGATCGCCGCATAGACCGGCGACCGGGAGACGACCGTCGCGGCTCCCGAGATCACGGCCACGAGGGCCACGGTGAGAAACACGGCCTCCTCGCCGACGCTGCCCAGGCGGTGGCCGGTGGCAAGAAAACTCGCCAGGGCCACGATTCCCAGGAGCCAGCCCAGCCAGCGGGCAGTCCGATCCGCGGCGCCACTGCGACCGCTGGGGAGGAGCAGCCAGAGGCTCGCGGCGGTCGCGGTGATGCCGCCGGCGAGCAGTGTGCCCGGGGAGATCGACGGCAGGATCGAGGCGATCACGGCGTGCACCCCATCGTGGTCGACTTCATCGGCTCCGCGTCCTTCGTCATGTCGTAGACGCTCAGCAGCTTTTCTTTGTCGAAGATCATCTCCTCGCGGCTCTTGCCCGTGAGGTCGAGCAGGCTCGTGAGCTCGATCGCATCGACCGGGCAGGCCTCCTCGCACATCCCGCAGAAGATGCAGCGGAGTTCGTCGATGTGGAAGCTCTCGGGATACTTCTCGCGGTCAGGCCAGGGGCTCTCGGCGGCCACGATGTCGATGCAGTGGGCGGGGCAGGCGGTGGCGCAGAGGAAGCAGGCCACGCACTTCACTCGGCCTTCCTGATCGCGGTTGAGCCGGTGGACGCCGCGATAGATCAGCGGGTTGCCCACCTTCGGCCGCTGGTCGGGATAGCTCACCGTGACCTTCGGGCTCACGAGGTGGCGGGCCGTGGTGGTGAGGCCGCTGACGAACAGGGGCAGGTAGAGCCGCTCGGCGAGGCCGAGGGGCTTTTCTTCGAGCCAGGTGATCGAGGGATCGGACGGCTTCATGGCATCAGGCCTCCAGCAGGTCGTGCGGTCGCGAGCCGAGCACGTGTTCCGCATCGAGCGGGCCGGGCGTGCGGATCGGCGTGTTGTCGGTGCCGGAGGGCGTGAGCAGGCCGGCGGCGATCCAGCCGAGGAAGAAGACCGCCCACGGCACGGCGATCGCCGCGGCCTTGGCCCCGCCCTCGCCGAGCGCCGTCACCAGCTGCGGCCGAAACTCCTCGACGGCGGCGACCGTGACGAGATTGGCCAGACCCAGCGGCAGCATCACCTTCCAGGCCAGGTTCATCAGCTGATCGAACCGGAATCGCGGCCAGCTCCAGCGGACGAGCATGAAGAAGAGGATCACCCCGAAAATCTTGGCCGAGAGCACGGCGAAGCGGATCAGAGCGACCATCCACGTCTCGACCGGGCCAGACCCGGTGAGGCCCCAGAGGTGCCAGCCTCCGAGAAACATGATCACGATCAGGAAGGCCGCGGTGACCATGTGCAGAAACTCGGACACGAGAAAGAGCAGGAGTTTGATTCCCGAATACTCGGTGTGATAGCCGCCGACGAGTTCCTGCTCGGCCTCGGGAAGGTCGAATGGCAGCCGGGCGGCCTCGGCGAAACTCGCGATCAGGAAGACGATGAATCCGAGCGGCTGGGCGAAGGCGTACCACACGCCGCTCGATGCCTGGGCGTTCATGATCGCGTCGAGCTTGAGCGAGCCGGCCGCGAGCACCACGCCCAGCAGACCGAGTCCGAGCGGAATCTCGTAGGCGACGAGCTGGGCGCTCGAGCGGAGGCCGCCGAGGAAGCCGTACTTGTTGTTGCTCGCCCAGCCGCCGAGGAGCACGCCGTAGACGGCGATGCTCGAGAGGGCGAACACCCAGAGCACGCCGACGTCGAGGCCCGGAGCCACCAGCAGCGGCTCCTCGCCAGTGAGGCCGAGGGCGGGGATCGGCGGCAGCGAACTGCCAAATGGGATCGCGGCGAAGATGGCGAGCGACGCGGCGAGCAGCACCAGCGGCGCGGCGACGTAGAGCACCTTGTCAACGTGCTTCGGCGTGAAGTCCTCCTTGAGGATGATCTTCAGGCCGTCGGCCAGCGGCTGGCCGAGACCGAACAGGCGGATCTTGGTGAGCGGGATGCCGACGCGGTTGGGACCCTTGCGATCCTGCACCCAGGCGGCCATCCACCGCTCGACGAGCACGAGGTAGGCGGCCGCCGTCATCAGGCCGCCGACCAGCAGGCCGATCTTCACCAGGGCGACGATCGTGGGGAGGGAAGGAAGGAGCGACATCATGGGATATCAGGCGATCTGGTGGAGGCGGAGGTCGACGCCCGCGGCGGGCAGTTCGCCGGCGAGGGCCGCGAACGCCGGCGACGACGTTGCGATCTGATGTCGGACGGCGGTGGCGTCGTACAGGCCGCGGCGGCCGAGCATGTTCCAGAACAACCGGCCCTCGGGCCAGACGCCGGCCGGCGGACGGATCGCCTGCCGGAAGCTCTGCGCGTGGTGGGCCACGTTGACCCAGGTGCCGGCACGCTCGGCGAATCCGGTCGCCGGGAGCCGCCACGTGGCCAGCCGCATCAGCGGCGAGTCGAAGAGATCCTGCACGACGAGCTGCGCGAGATCGGCAAACGCGTCGGCGGCGGCCGTGTCGATCCACGGTCCGGGATAGCCGGCCGTGATCCACGCCGCGTCGGCCTTGCCGGCGGCGACGTGGGCGACGAGGTCGTTCCAGGAACGGCCCCCCGCGTCATAGAGGGCGAGAACCTCCTCGACCCCCTTGCGGTTCGGGCACTTCTCGGCGCGGATCGTGAACCCTCCGGGAAACGACTCGTCTTCGCCGTGCGTCGGCACGAAGCCGACCGCGAGGAAGGCCTCGGGGTCGATCGATCGGGCGACGGCGCAGAGCATCCACGCCTCCTCGACCGTGAGCATCGGCGAAACGGCGACTGCCAGCCGCCCCGCCGCCTTGAGGTCGTCGCGGAGTTTCACGACGACATCGGCCCACTCGATCGACTCGGTGGCAGGTGTCGCGGCGGCGTTGCCGCGGTGGCTCGGCGACGGCGCCTTCCGCGACGCCTCGCGGAGCCGCGCTTGGTCGTGAAGGTGGTGCCAGCCGTAGCGGCCCTCGTCGCAGATCCACCACTTGTTGACGTGGGGATTTTCGCGGGGCTTGAGCCGGTAGACGGCGTCCTGGTTGTGTTCGGTGTGGATCGAGCAGCCGGCCGAGCAGCCGCCGCAGACGTTGGCCTCGCGCTTCAGGAACCAGACCCGCTGCTGGTAGAGGAAGTCCTTGTCGCCCAGCGCCCCGACGGGGCAGAGATCAACCACGTTGCCCGAGAGCTTGTTGGCCAGCGGATGGCCGGGGAAGACGTCGATCTCTTCCTTCGCGCCGCGGCTGGTGACCATCAACTCGGCGGTGCCGGAGATCTCGCGGGTGAATCGCACGCACCGGGTGCACATGATGCAACGATCCACGAACAGCGTGACGGTCGGCCCGACGTCGCGCTTGCGGCTGTGGAACGGCTGGAGGTCGGCCCGCCGCTCGGGCTGCCCGTGCTCGAAGTGGTAGTCCTGCAGCAGGCACTCGCCCGCCTTGTCGCAGATCGGGCAGTCGATCGGGTGGTCGATGAGCAGCGCTTCCTCGACGCGGGCCCTGCTGTCCTTGACGAGCTGGCTCTCGGTGACGATCACCGTGCCGTCCTTGACGGGCGTCTGGCAGCCGGGCACGAGCTTCGGCACCATCGTGATCGTGCCGGTTGCCGCGTCGCGCTGGCCGGTCTCGATCAGGCACATGCGGCAGCTGGCCACGACCGAGAGGCCCGGATGCCAGCAGTAATGCGGGATCTCCTTGCCGGCGCGGCGGGCGGCCTCGATGCAGTTGAGCCGTTCGTCGGCTCCGATCTCGATCTCCTGTCCGTCGACGATCACGACCGGCATCAGTGCGCTCCCACGATCTGCAGGGCGGGGACGGGGTCGGTCACCATCCAGCCCGAGGGGTTGGTCCGCTTGATGTAATCCTCGAACTCGCCGCGGAACTTCTTGATGGCGTTCTTCATCGGCCAGGCGGCACCGTCGGCCAGCCCGCAGATCGTGCTGCCCGGCATCATGCCCATCGTGTTTCCAAGTTCGAGGAGGATGTCGAGATCCTTGAGCCGGCCCTTGCCCGCCTTGATCCGCTCGAGGATCCGCAGCGACCAGCTCGTGCCCTCGCGGCAGGGCGTGCACTGCCCGCACGACTCATGGGCGAAGAATCGGGCCGAGTTGTGCAGGAAGTCGACGATGCTCGTCTGGTCGTCGATCACGACCACGGCCGCCGTGCCGAGGCCGAGGCAGCCCACCTTGCCGGGGCCTGCGAAGTCGAGCGGCGTGTCGAGTTCGCTCGCCGTCATCAGGCCCATCGAGATCCCGCCCGGGATCACCGCCTTCGCCTTGCGGCCCTTCCAGACGCCGCCGCCGAAGCGGTCGATCAGTTCGCGGGCCGTGATGCCAAGGGGAGCCTCGTAGCAGCCCGGCTTCTCCACGTGGCCCGAGAGGCAGTAGAGCTTGGGCCCGTAGGAGCCGGGGTCGCGGGGATTGGCCGGATCGGCCGGCACGCCGATCGACTTGAACCAGTCGACGCCCCGGCGGGCGATCTGCGCGACGCAGGCCATCGTCTCGATGTTGTTGACGACCGTCGGCTTGCGAAACAGCCCCTCGATCGCCGGGAACGGAGGCTTGATCCGCGGCCAGGCACGCTTGCCTTCCAGGCTCTCGATCAGCCCGGTCTCTTCGCCGCAGATGTAGGCCGCGGCGCCGCGGTGGAGGTAGATGTCGAGCGAGAAGGTCGTGCCCCGGATGTTCTTCCCGAGATAGCCCGCGGCATAGGCCTCGTCGATCGCCGCCTGCAGCCGGTGCCAGCTCTTCGGATACTCGTATCGCAGGTAGAGGTAGGCGGTGGAGGCCCGCGTGGCGAACGACGAGAGGATGATCCCCTCGATCACCTGGTGCGGGTCGTCCTCCATCAGGATTCGGTTGTTGAACGTGCCCGGCTCGCTCTCGTCGGCGTTGATGCAGAGGTAGATCGGGCCGGGATGATCCTTCGGCAGGAACGTCCACTTCAGTCCGGTGGGGAAGCCGGCGCCGCCACGGCCGCGGAGCCCGGACGACTTCACCATCTCGATCACGTCGGCGGGCTGCTTTCCGGCGAGCGTGGCCTCGAGGGGCGCGTAGCCGCCGCGGCTCTTGTAGCTGGCGATGGTGTGGCCGTCGGGCACGCCGACGGCCTCGAGCAGAACGGGCTTGAATGGCGTCATGTCAGGTGGCCCTCGCCCTCGGCTTCTTGAGCTCCGCCGTGGCGGTCTCGGGAGTCATGTCCTTGAGTAAGTCGTCGTTGGCGAGAATGCAGGGGGCAAAGTCGCAGGCGCCGAGGCACTCGGCCGGCTCGATCGTCAGCGCGCCATCGGGCGTCGTGCCGTAGGGCTCGATGCCGTGCGTTTTGCAGAGGTGCTCGAGCAGATGGTCGCCGCCCCGCAAGGCGCAGGAGACCGAGCGGCAGACGAAGGCCCGCACCGTGCCGTGCGGCTTCTCCTGGTGGAAGAACTGGTAGAAGGTGAGCGTGTCCTGCACCTCGGCCGGGGCGAGGCCGAGCACCGCGGCGATCTCGGCAACGGCCCCAAGCGGCACGTGGCGGAGCTCCGCGTTGACAATGTGCAGCGCCGGCAGCGTGAGGGCACGGCGGTTCGGGTATCGCGGCGCGAGCGCCTCGATTTTCGCCACCATCTCGTCGGTGAGGTGAAAAAATGGGGACGGGAGCGATTTCTGCGCAGCACCTTGGCCGGCTGCGCCGGCCAAGGCCGTGTCGCCTGCGGCAACCGGGAAATCGCTCCCGTCCCCATTTTTGATCATCGGTCGAGCTCCGCGGCGATGATGTTGAGGCTGCCGAGCACGGCCACCACGTCGGAGAGCGTGTGGCCGCGGATCAGCTGCGGGAAGAGGGCGAAGTGGAGCACGCTCGGTGGCCGGCAGCGGGCGCGGTAGGCGTTTTCGCTGCCGTCGCCCACGATGTAGAAGCCGAGTTCGCCGTTGGGCGCCTCGATCGCGGCATACGACTCTTCGTGGGGCACCTCGAAGCCGCGGTTGGCCATCGAGAGCTCGAAGTGGGAGATCGTGCCCTCGATCGACGAGTAGACCTGCTGCTTCGTCGGCCGGGCGACCCGCTGGTCGATGCTCACGTTGACGTCGCCGGCCGGGAGATTCTCCAAAGCCTGCGTCACGAGTTTCAGGCTTTCCCGCATCTCCTGCATCCGCACCAGATAGCGGGCGTAGCAGTCGCCGGCGCTCGCGCAGCAGACCTGGAAGTCGAGGTCGGCGTAGGCGAGGTAGGGCTCGTCCTTGCGGAGGTCCCTCGTCACGCCACTGGCCCGGGCGACCGGTCCGCTGGCACTGGCGTTGATCGCCTCCTCCTTCGTGAGCAAGCCCACCCCCTTGGTGCGATCGACGAAGATCCGGTTCCTCGTGAGGAGCCGCTCCATGTCGTCGAGCGTCTTGGGGAACGTGCGGATGAACGCCCGGATCTTCTCGATCACCAGCGGCGTGAAGTCCTGGGAGACTCCGCCGACCCGCGTGTAGGAGTTGGTGAACCGGGCACCGCAGAGCGTCTCGAAGATGTCGTAGATGACTTCCCGCTGGTAGAAGGCGTAGAGGAAGAAGGTGAACGCGCCGGTGTCGAGGCCCACGGCCCCGTTGGAGAGCAGATGGTCGCTGATCCTCGCCAGTTCGGCGATGATCGTGCGGATGTAGACGCACCGTGGCGTGAGTTCGATGCCCAGGAGCGTCTCGACCGCGTGGTGCCAGGCCACGTTGTTGGCCATCGGCGAGATGTAGTTCATCCGGTCCGTCACGGTGACGTACTGGTTGAACGTCAGGTGCTCGCCGATCTTCTCGAAGCCCGAGTGGAGGTAGCCCATCTCGGGCATCGCGTCGACCACCCGCTCGCCGTCGAGTTTGAGCACCAGCCGGAGCGTGGTGTGCGTGGCGGGGTGCTGCGGACCGAAGTTGAGCGTCCAGAGGTAGTCCTCGGAGCGGGCGCCCGCCTCGGGACCGGTCGTGTCGAACGTGGCCGTGGCGATGGACATGGGCTAACTGTGGTCGCGGGTGATGACGGGGAAGTTATGCCGCTCGCCGCGGCCCTGCAGCGGATAGTCCTTCCGCAGCGGGTGCGCGTTGAACTCCTCGGGCATCACGAGGCGGCGGAGGTCGGGGTGGCCCGTGAAGCGGATGCCGAACAGGTCCCAAACCTCGCGCTCCAGCCAGTTGGCACCCGCCCACAGCGGCACGACGCTCCGCACCGTCGGGTCGGGGTCGTCAGCGAACACGCGGACCGTGAGCCGCTGGTTGGTCGCCGTCGAGGCGAGCAGGTAGACGAGACCGTAGCGGTGCTTGGCGTCCTGATACTCCAGGTAGTCGACGCAGGTGACGTCAACGAGCAGGTCGAAGCCACGCTCCTTCAGCCAGGCCAGCGCGTCGAACGACACGTCGGCCGGCACGACGACCCTGGTCTGGCCGCGATACACGCTCGTGTCGAGGGTTCCGAACCGGTCCGCAAGGCCGGCGAGGACGTCATCGACGGATGGTGGCGTGAAAGGCATCGGTGGCAGGCGTGAGGAGGGTCAGGAACGGGAGGTGATGGCCTCGGCGGCCGCAGCGAGTTCCCGCTGCAGCACGGGATTACGGGAGGCGTCGATCGTCGCGGGGCCGGCGATCTCGACGAGCGCCCGCTTCCGCAGCTGGCGGCCGGCGGTGTCGAACTCGCGGCCGGTGATCGTGCCCTCCCGCTGGATCTTGTCCTGGAGGTCGATGATCGCCTGGATCAGCTGCTCCGGCCGCGGCGGGCAGCCGGGCACGTACATGTCGAC
>JAGWWA010000027.1 GCA_018970605.1 Planctomycetota bacterium
GCTGGTCGGTCTGACGGCTCGTAGTCGTACGCTATCCACACGAAAGGATCATCAGGTCGAACCAAGCGCTGCAGCGGACTCGCGATAGAATTCGGCGGTGTGGATTGTCCAATGTCGCGAGCCGCTGATCGCAATCGTTAGGCAGCAAGTCATGTTCACCTACGCGGACGGCTCATCTATTGAGGTTGGTGATGCTGTGCTGCTTGAGCGAGGCACGACTCCGGGTACCGTCGAGCTTGTTGTCGTTACGCCCGCAGAAATGTAAGCCATTGGCGTAGTTGAGCCTGGTGTGATGCTCCTATCCCCGCCGTTCGGTCGCGTGTACCTACCAGAGTGGTCGCTGCGAGACGACCCTTTGCTTTTCGTTCGTCGAGCGCCGAGTGCCTAACCACACGCTGGATCAGACGGCGGCTAGAATCCAGCGGTAGATCAGCGCCGGTGGTCCGCCGCTGATCAGCTTTGCCGTTAGGCCACTTCGCACGCCATGAGCAAAGACGAGATGCGCAAGATTCTGTCAGAGCACTTGGCGAAGTTTCGCACTTGGAGTTACGCGCAGCTTGCGGAGCGAGTCGAGCGCGACCGAAAAGCGCACGATTGCCTGGAGCACATCGAGGGCACTGCTCCCGACGGCACTGAGTATCAGATGGAGTTTCAGGCGTTATGGGACGACAAGCCGTACGGCAATGTCCGTGTTTGCGGTGACCTTTCGGCAGAGCCGCAGAGACCGCTATTGGGGTTCATTCCGGTTTACACGCCGGACGTGACCGACAGTTTTATCATGAGTCCAAACGGACGATTTGTTGGAGAGCATGAGACACCAGTTGCCTAACCAAGCGATGCAGCAGCCTCGCCCTAACGTCCTGCGGTGTGGATAATCCCATGCTGGCGAGCCGCTGATCGCTATCGTTCCGTGTAATAAGTGACCCGTCATGAGTGCAATCTACGTCGAAACCTCGATCGTCGGTTATCTCACAGCGCGATCGGCGGCCGACGTAGTTTTCCAGGCCCGGCAAGAGCTGACACGTCGCTGGTGGCAGCAGCGTCGCGAGGGCTTCGACCTCTACATCAGCCAACTCGTGTTGGATGAGGCCGGGGCGGGTGATCCGACGGCAGCGGCGGATCGCCTACGCGTGCTCGATGGCTTGCCACTCCTCGGCGAGTCCGCGGAGGCTGATCGGCTTGCCGACCTGTTGCTCGCAAGGCACCTGCTGCCGCCAAAAGCTGCGGCGGATGCTCAACACGTCGCCTTGGCCGCTACGGCTGGCGTAGACTATCTGTTGACCTGGAACTGCAAGCACATCGCAAATGCGGATCTGCTTCCCGCACTGTACGAAACACTGAGGGCCGAAGGATTCGCGCCGCCCCTAATCGTCACGCCTGAGGAGTTTTCCGATGCCGGTTGAATCCCTTTACGCCGATCCCGTGGTCGCTGAGATCCACGAGGTGCGCCGTCGTCTGCTGGAAGCCAGCGGCGGCGATGTCGCGAAGTTCCGGCAGCGGCTGCGTGAGAGGCAGAGCTTGTCAGGACGCCGGATTGTGTCCGGTTCTGTGAAGAAGCACACGGAACCAAGCGATGCAATGGACTCGCGGGCAGCGTCCTGAGTGATGCTTCATCTAGTGGCCGCGAGCCATTGATCGCCATCGTTCTGCGGCAAGTACGCCGCGGCGCGGCCGTGGGGCATAGGCTGGCCTTCTGCGCAAATATCGCGGTAGACTTGGGGCGTCGGTGATCTGAGTCACGACGTTTGGTGAGGTGTCCCATGCACTCGGTAAAGTACGTCCACTGGCAAGAAGGCGACTGGTGGCTCGGCTACCTCGAGGAATATCCGGATTACTGGACGCAAGGCGAGACCTTGCAAGATTTGGTCGAGCACTTGAAGGATCTCTATCTCGATCTGTCTAGCGGACATATTCCAGGCGCTCGCAAGGTTGGTGAGCTCGTCATGCCATGAAGCGTGTCGATCTGATCAAGGCAATCGAGGCAAGCGGTTGCGTATTAGTGAGGCATGGTGGCAAGCATGATTGGTATCGCAATCCAGTCACAGGCGTCTCTCAGCCAGTGCCTAGCCACCGTGAGGTCAAGGAACCTCTTGCGCGGCGAATAATCCGAATGCTTACGGAAGATTCAAAAGAGCCACGGAGCGAAGACGGCAGTTCAGGGGACGCAGAACCAGGCGATGCAGCGGACTCGCGATGAAGTCGGTAGGCATGAATGCTTCCTTGGTCGCGAGCCTTTGATCGGGAACGTTCGGCGGCATTCGGGTGACGTCGATGAAGTATCGTTTGGCTGCGATCGGTATCCCGCTCACGCTATTGTGCGGAGCTGTGATCGGCACGAATTCGTCAATGTCAGCCGAACTGCCGAAGGGGCACCAACGTTTAAGCCTGTCGGTTGAGGTGGACCCCGGTTTTCGGGCGCCTTGATAAGGTGGGGTTCCGTGGGTGGGAGTCACTGGCTGTCTTCCACGGTGCTCCGCGTGAGGTAAAAACGTCTGGATCACGGGCGGCGGCGATCGTGCCGTTCAGCTTCACGATGCCGGTCTCCTTGACGAAGGCATTATTCAGATGTCTCCGGGTCCATTGGACAACGGAAAGCAACTCTTTCCACGCTCAGCCAGAAGTCCGCCATGGCAGTTGCAGTCTGTCAGACACATTGAGGCGTGCTTCGCGAAAGTGCACCACACGGTGTCGAGGCACAGTGTCACAGGCGGCCCCAGCATTGTCGTAACCTTGTAGGAATCGCACCGTGCAGGCTATCGCACTCATCAACGACCTGGGATCCCCCGACTGGCCGACCCGCATGGCAGCAAGGCAGCGCCTCGAAAGCCTGGGGGACTCCGCGATCCCCGCCATCCTCAATGGATGTCGCCACCACAGCCCGCAGATTCGGGCCGACAGCGTATCGCTCCTCGACCACCTCGCCGACGAACGATGCCTCGACGCGCTCCGAACCGCTCTTGGCGACTCATCGGCACGGGTGCGTCGACATGCCATTCATTCCCTCGGCTGCCACAGGTGCAAGCCCCAGCCGCTCCGGCTCGACATCGTCGAACTGATCGTGCCGCTCGCGCTCCACGACCCATCGATCCACGTGAGGCGGGTGGCCGTCCACCAACTTGGCCTCCAGGCCCCCGACCCGAGAATCTCCGCCGCACTCGACAGGATTCTCCGCTCCGAGAGCGACCCGGGGTTGGTGAGCCGCGCTCGCCATGCATGGTCCCGGCACCGCCCTGCCACAGGCTCAGCGTGCTAGGCTTTCCAGTTCAGTGCAACCGCCGAGGTGCCGATGCCGTCCCTCCATTCGCTCTGCGTGTTTTGTGGCTCCAGCCCGGATGTCGATGACGTGTACTTCACGGCCGCAAGGGAAGTCGGCCGCGTGATCGCCAGTCAGGGCAGGCGGCTGGTTTACGGCGGCGGCCGCATCGGCTTGATGGGTGCCCTTGCCGATGCCGCCACGGCAGCCGGGGGCGAAGTGATCGGCGTGATCCCACGGTCGCTTCTCGACAAGGAAGTCGGCCATCAGGGGCTGTCGAGGCTTCACGTCGTGGCGTCGATGCATGACCGAAAGGCGCTGATGGCTGAACTCTCCGACGGCTTCATAGCCCTTCCCGGTGGCATCGGCACCTTGGAGGAGTTTTTTGAGATCTGGACGTGGGCCCAACTCGGCCTCCACCACAAACCCTTCGGCCTCTTGAACGTGGCCGGGTTCTTCGATCCGTTGCTCGCTTTTCTCGACGAACTTGCCGACCACCGATTTCTCAGGCGGGAACATCGCGGCATGCTCCACACCAGGCCCATCACCGGCGACCTGATCCGGGCGATGACCGAGCACCAGCCGATCGACGTCTGGAAGTGGCTGTCCGAGGCGGAGTCGTGATCACCGTGGCGTGACGGCGTCGATCTTCGCGGCGAGTATGAAGTCGTTCTCCGACAGACCGCCGACGGCGTGTGTGAAGACCTCGATCCAGACCTTACGGTAGCCTTCGAGGTGCAAATCGGGATGATGCTGCTCCCGTTCCGCGAGCGCAGCGACGTTGTTGATCATCTTGATCGCCGAACGGAAGTCGGGCAGCTTCCAGTCGCGGCGAATTCGAGTGGCGTCGTGCGTGAGCCGCCAGTCGGGCAGTGCCGCCATCTGGGCTTCCGCGTCTGCGACGGAATACCTCGGCACGCCCCCCTCGCAGGGAACGCACCTCTTCGCAGCAAGATCAACGGCACACTGCGGGGGCGTTGGATCGTTCATACCCATCAGTATCGCCCCTCGAAGCCGGCAAATCCACCATGCACGATCGTGCTCGAACCCGCCGCAATTCCGGAGAGCGACTCAGGGGACGTGATCGACGTGGGCCACTGGCCGTCCGCCTGGGCGATGTTGCCCACACCAACCACGCGGTATCCCAGGCTCAGGGTCCAGTGATCGGTCACGTCCCAGGCGAGCCCCGTATCCACGGAGCCGAGCCACGAAAACACGCCGAGCGTCGAGTGAACCTTCGCCGGACTGCCGTCGGCGATGAAGGTGCCATAGGCACCGTCCGGCTGCGTCAGGGAGCTGGTGTTTGTGATCGAGTTGCCACCGATCATGAACTTCGGAACGATGTTCAGTCGCACGACCGGCAGGAATCGCCAATCGAACTTCGCCCCCACCTGCGCGCCGTAGATGTTGTTGTTCGTGGCGACGTTGAAGTCGAGATCGCTGAGCGACGCGTCGCTCGGAGTGTTCTGGAGGGATAGGTTGTCGCCCACCTGGAAGAACCGAAATCCCGCCAGCCACATGAGGTTCACTTTTCGCTCGCGGGGCAGGAACTCAGGCCGGTCCCAGAGCGAATAGACCCAGTTGATCTCGATGTCGTTGATGACATCGGAGCGGCTGATCTGCTGCCCGTCGAGGTTCGTCAGAAACGCCGACGACGGCTGCCCGGCCACCGTAACGCCGGGAGCCTGCGGGATCGCGTCGATCTCGCCCGATGCCGTCACGTCTGCCGAGCCGCCCAAGCCATAGACTCCCCAGTAAATGAACTCGACGGCGTGCTGCTGCCGCATGCCGAACCAGCGGCCCAGATGAAGGTCCACGCCCCCGGGCCAGTTGGCACCTGTGTCACCGGTGCCAAGTTGCACGCCGCCCAGCGGCTGCATCGTGGCACTCCCCGCCGGCAGCGTGCGGGTCATTACCAGTCCGCTCGCACCGGCGAACCATCGCGGCCACGCTTTCGCGAGGCCATCCCCTATCCCCACCGGCATCGCAGCAAACGTGTCGCCGGCGACCGGATCGGCGACGTACATGGGCGATGGCGAGATCACGGCAGGGCCGGCATCGCTCACCGACGCCGCATGGAAGTCGGGATCCTGCGCGGTGCCCCGACCGTCGGAGCCGACGGCCGCCCAAAGCAAGGCAGCCGCTGTCGCGAGGGAGCGGTGGATGGTGGATCGTGGGCGCATGGCACGGGGCGGCGAACACGGCGACTCCCACACCGCGGAGATCGCGGCCGGGTGCCCACCGGGCCGCCGGAGAGTCAAATACTGGTGGGATACCGTCAATCCCTGTTTCACACCCATCCGATCAGCCTTCTGACTAGACTCTCCATTCCCCCGCCGCACCGCCTGAAGACCCCATCACACGGCCCTGGACGCACCCGCCACGGGCACCTGCGCAAGATGCGAAAGCGACCGTCGCACCACCGACTCACCGTCGACCGCGACCGCGTGATCGCCTGGCTCGACGCCCGAACGAACTACGAGCGGGTGCCGGCATCAGGGAACACGTCCGCGACATTCGGACTGGGGCGAATGCGGCGACTGCTTCACGATCTCGGCAATCCCCACCTCCGCTCCGCCGTGGTGCATGTGGCGGGAACGAAGGGCAAGGGCTCGACGGTGACGATGCTGGCCTCGATTCTCGAGGAGTCGGGGCACCGCGTCGGACGGTATCTGTCGCCCCACGTGCACGCCGTCGAGGAGCGGATCGCGGTGAACGACAAGCCGATCTCTCCTCGCGAGTTCGTCGCCGCCTTCGAGCAGGTGATCCCGATCGTCGACGCCATGGATCGCGCCGCCGTCACGACCGGCCGCCGCGGCCCCACCTGGTTCGAGGTGATGACCGCGGCAGCCTTCGTGCACTTCGCCGATGCGCGAGTGGACGTCGCCGTGCTCGAAACCGGACTTGGGGGCCGGCTCGACGCCACGAACGTCTGCAAGCCCCTCGTCACGGTCATCACGAGCATCAGCCTCGATCACATGAAGCTCCTCGGACCCACCATTCCGAGAATCGCGACGGAGAAAGCGGGGATCGTCAAGCGGGGCTGTCCGGTGGTGTGCGGCGCCACTCAGCCTTCAGCCCGCCGCACGATCGCAGCCATCGCCGCCCGCCGCCGGGCGCGGGTGCTGCAACTCGGACGCGACTTTATCGTGCATCACCACAACACGCCGCCACGCGGTGACACTCTTGCCGGAGGCACGTTTGACCTGCGCATGCCTGCCGATGGCCCGGCCGTCACCTACACGATCGCGCTCGCGGGCCGCCATCAGGTGGAGAACGCCGCACTCGCCGTCGCGGCCATGCACCAACTCCGCGACCTCGGCGTTCATGTGAGCAACTCCGCGATCGCACGCGGATTGGCGCGGGCCACGCTCCCGGCCCGCATCGAGACGGTGGGCCGCCGACCGCTCGTCATCGTCGATGCAGCCCACAACGTCGCCTCGATGACATCGCTCGTCGAGACGATTCGCCCGGTGCTTGGACGCCATCCATCGCGGGTGCTCGTGTTCGCCGCGAGCGCGGACAAGCAGGTCGAGAAGATGCTTGGCACCGTGCGCGGGCTCTTCGACCACGTGGTCATCACCCGCTACCTGAAGAACCCGCGGGCCGTCCCGATCGAAAGGTTGCGGGCCGCATGCCGATCGGCCGGGCTTCCGGCGCCGCAGGAGTCCGTCAGCCCCGCTGCAGCGTTGCGGTCGGCACGATCACTGGCCGGCAGCCGGGGAATCGTCGTCGTCGCGGGGAGTTTCTTCCTCGCCGCCGAGATTGACGGCTAAGGCTTCCAGCCCGCGGGCGAGGATCGGATCGACATCCCGCGGCAGACCTCGGGCCACGAACGCGGCAGGCACCTTCCCAGCCGCATCCCGCAACCGCCGCCACGAGGCCACCCGCGCGATCACCTCGGCGGTGGGCGAGACCTCATACCCCGCGTCGGGCGACACGCCCCAGGCGGCGTCGTCACCGTCGCTCGAATGACGGTGAATGGCGGCACGGTTTGGCCGGAGATACTCCGACGTCGTGAGTTTGAGCAGGCCTCGGTCGTCGGAAAGCGGTATGATCGACTGCACGGTTCCCTTGCCGAAGGTGCGATTGCCGACGACCCGTGCACGGCCTGCATCCTGCAGGCATGCGGCGACGATCTCCGCGGCGCTGGCGGTGAGGCCGTCGATGAGCACCACGATCGGCACTGTCGAAAGCTTCGCGCCGACCGTCGCCCGGCGGGCATCGAGGGTGGCTGCGGCGTCGGCATCGTTGAACCGCCGACTGCGGGTGTGCACGATAACTCCCTCATCGAGAAAGAGATCACAGACATCCACCGCCGCTGCCAGTAATCCACCCGGGTTGCCGCGGACGTCGATCACGAGACCACGGACCTGACCCGTTGCCGCGATTTCGTCGATCGCCGCTGCGAGTTCCGCCGCGGTTCGTTCACCGAACGACACAATCCGCACGAATCCGACGCCAGGCACCCCCTCGAGCATCCACTCCCAGCCCCCTGACGGAGTGCGGCGGTCTCCGAGAACGCTCTGCGTTTCGATCATCTCACGAACGAGACCGACATCGCGCCGCTCGACCTCCGGGCGGGCATCAACGCCAGGATCGAGCGTAGCCGCCGCCTCGGCGACCGGGGTAGCCACACGAATGACCACCTTCTCGCCGACGGGACCGCGCAGGCGAGCGACGATCTCGCGGAGCGGCGTGCCTGCTGTGGGCTCGTCGTCGATCGCTTCAAGACGGTCTCCGACCCCGACACCCGCCCGCCACGCAGGCGACCCCACCACGGGCGACGCCACGACGGGAATACCCAAGCGTTCGTCGATGGATAACTCGAGGCCGACACCGCCGAACTTCTGATCGAGCGCAGCCTCCAGGTCCGCGCGGACATCGCCACGAATGTAGGCGGAATGTTCATCGAGGTTGCCGAGGGCCGCATCGACGGCAGCGTCAAAGAGGTGATCACGGTCGATGCGTTCGAAATACGACGACTCGACGATCGACAGCACTTCCCCAAAACGGCGACCGGGCGCGGCCTGCTCCCGGGCTGCGTAGGCCGCGAGGCAGGAGAGGCAGACCACGACGAAGAGGATGAAGTTACGCTTGGGCACGACCTGAATATACGTGGCTCCGGCGAACTGGGGCCACGCCACATGACCACCGCAGGCAGGTTTTCGACGGGCGAAGCGATCTAGCGGGGGGGCGGAGCGGTTCCTACCATTCCCCCGCCTGCGCCCCAGTCTGCCCGCCGGCGGCGACGGCCGATGCCTGCATCCACGTGCTGGCATCGCACCCCGAGGAAGCAGTTTCATGGCCAGCCGCCCCAGGCATTCCAGTCGTTCGGACCGCGACTCCGACTCGATGGAGGCTCTCAAGCCGCTCGTGGTGCTCGTGCTCTTCGGCACGATCCTCTACGGCGCTTATTCAGTCGTGCAGAAGGGTCCATCGACGACCGATGGAGCCGCCGCCGAGGCGCCGCCATTCGCGCCGCCCGCCGTCGAGATGGCGGCTCCGTCAGCGTCGGCAGCCGTCGCGGCAGCCCCGGCCAACCCGCCGGCCGTCTCCGGCCCGCTGCCGCTGGCCACCACCGCGCCGGCACCAGTTCCGGTCGCCACACACGCACCGGCTCCCGCGCCTCCCGGCCCAGCTGCACCGACTGCTCCGCCAGCATTCCCGCCCACACCCGCAGCCGTCGTCGCCGGCGCGCCGCCAGCGGCATCAGCAACCCCCGTCGCGACGGCCATCCCATCCCCACCGGCGATGCCGACTCCACCGCCTCCCACCCTGCCCGCCGAGCAGCCGGCTGCGGCTCTGCAGCCCGCCGCGATCGCGGCGGTCGCGGCCGGCGCCGGTGCTGCCATCGGCGCGGCAGCCACCGAAGCGGCTCAGGCGTCATCAGCTGCCCCCACCTATCTGACCGCCGAGTCGGCGCCACCCCCGGCTCAGGATTCCCTTGCGACATCACCGATCCCCGCAACCGCCGAGCGACCCGATCGCTACGCGACGCTCTCGAACACACCTCCCACCCCTACCTCGCTCCTCCCGGGCGGTGTCGCGCCGCCGCCCTCGTCGGCGGCGAACGGATCGTCAGCCGCCTTTGCGACGGCCTGGGCCGACGCCCATGAAAAACTTGCGGCGGGCCGCTACGCGGAGGCGCTCGCCGCGCTCTCGATCTGGTACGACGACCCGTCACTCGGTCTCGAGGAGAGCCAACGGCTCGAGGATCTGCTCGGCCAGCTCGCCGGCACGGTCATCTACTCGCAGCAGGATCTGCTCCTGCCGCCACACGTCGTGCACGCCGGCGAGACGCTGCCGGGGATCGCACTGCCGCTGGGAGTGTCGTGGCAACTGCTCGCCAAGATCAACGGCGTCGAAGATCCGCAAAGGCTCGTGCCGGGTGAGCACCTCAAGGTGATCCGAGGGCCGGTGGATGCGGTCGTGAGCGTGTCGCGACGCCGCATCAGCCTGCAACTCGGCGGCAACTATGCGGGCAGTTTTCCGGTCGTCGTGGGCCGACAACTCCTGTCTCGCATCGGTAGCTCGATCCCCGTCACCGAAATCCGCCGCAGCCCCAGCCGCGACGTTCAGGCCGCGGCGATGGCCGACCCATTGGCGAAGCCGTCGATCGTGCTCACGGACGGCCTCGTGATCGAGGCCACCGAGGACCCTGGTATGGCGAGCGACGCCTCGCCCGCGACCAGCCTGGTGGTGTCGGTCCGAGACCTGGCCGAACTGATCGACATCCTGGGCCCGGGCTCGAAGGTCCTGATTCGGCAATGAGTCCGTCGTCCCCCCGCGTCGCTCGTCAGCCCCACAGGTTGGCCGGATAGTCGCCCGCCTCGACGAGGGCCCGGATGCTCCGCTGCACGATCGGCTTGTCTTCGGCGTAGGTCGCGCCAAACCAGCTCGACGTCGTCCGAAGCACCTCGCACGTCGCCCGTCCGGCCTTCACGAGTTCGCCGACCGTCATCGGGATGTAGCACTCGCTCTTGGGTTCACCGCCGTGCGCGGTCAGAAACACCCGAAACGACTCTTCGAGCTGCGAAAACACGTGCGGCGTGAAGCCCCACATGTTCATCGACACCGGCTCCTTGCCGGTGAGCCTCGTGACACCCCCCGCCCCAGTGTCTTCCGCGCCGCCGGTTGTTCGCCGCACCTGAAGCAACTCGCGGATGTCGGTGAGGAATCCCCTGTCGTCGGTGCGGCAGACGCCGCGGGCGACCGTGCCGTGCTCGGAGAGCGTGTTCTCGAGGGTGAAGCCGACCATGCAGTATTCCGATGACTCGACCGGCAGCGACGCCAGCCGCCGCCCGAGCACGGCGAACGAGTCGCGGCCGTAGAAGTCGTCGGCATTGATCATGGCGAACGGCTCGTGCACGGCGGAGCGGCTGCAGAGCACCGCGTGCGTCGTGCCCCAGGGCTTCGTGCGACCTTCGGGTACGGCGAATCCCTCCGGCAGCATGTCGAGCGTCTGAAAGACGCAGTCGGTGGCGATCCGTCCGTTGAACCGGCTCATCACCCGCTCGCGAAATTCCCGCTCGAAGTCGGGCCGGATCACGAACACCACCTTGCCAAATCCGGCGCGGACGGCGTCGAACACGGAGTAGTCAAGGATCGTCTCACCCGACGGGCCCATCGGATCGATCTGTTTGAGTCCGCCGTAGCGGCTGCCCATGCCGGCGGCGAGGATCAGAAGTGTCGGTTTCATGCTCGAAAGATTAGGCGATCGGCCACTGGATGAAAAGCACTGCGGGCCCGCGGCGCTTTCGCACCGCGGGCCCGGTCGTGTCGTGCGTGGGCCCCTGTTAGGCCGGTCACGCTCTCGTTCGCGCCGGCCGACTTCGAGGCACGGTCGCGGGGGAATCGTTCAGCGGCTCACCGCACCGCCTCTTGGAGCATCCGCGAGTTGGGGATCGAATGCCGCGACAACCGGCCATCGTCGCGGGTCTCGATGATCGTGGCCACCGGGCCCACCTCACGAACCGTTCCTTCAAAACCGGCCACGCTCACCGTGTCTCCCGCCTGGAGACGCTGGCGGACGTAGTAGCCGGAGAGGATTCCCGACATCACGTCGCGACCGCCGAGTCCGAACGCCAGGGCGAAGCCCGCCGCGAGCCCGGCCGATCCGATCAGGATCAGCTTCTCGAGCAGAGCGAACTGGATGCCGAGCTGGTTGAAGGCCGCGATGAACGTGAGGATCGAGAGCACCCAGTAGCAGCCGCCGGCGAGGTACTCGGCGTAGGTCAGCCCCACTCGGTCCGCACTCGTCGCCACCACGCCGCGAACGAAGGTCGCCGCGAGCAGGCCCACGACCACCACCACCGTCGCCACGAGCACCTTCGGGATGTAGTTCACCACCTCTTTCATCGCGAGCGAGACGCTCTCGAGGCCGAGGATGCTGAACGCCGCCATCACGAACACGCTCATCAGGAGCCAGAACGTGAGGCCGCCGACGATCGCGGGCACCGGCCGCCGGATGCCGACGTCGTGCATGCTCTGGGCCAGGCCGCTCTTCTCAGCCGCCGTCTGCAGGCCGATCTTCTCGCTGATCACGGCGATCAGGCCGCCGACCCAGCGGGCCAACACGTAGCCCACCACGAGCACCGCCACCATCGCCACCAACTTGGGGGCGATCATGATCACCTGCGTCCAGGCCTGGGTGAAGCTGTCCACCAAGGCCTGCCGCGACACGTTCACCGTCTCGCGGGCGGTTTCCGCCGCCGTCTGCCCAAGCACCACAAATTCCGTCATCGCATCGTCCTCCGTTGCCGCGGCGTCCCTCGTGGACCTCCGCGGCGACCTCTGCGGGAATTGGTTCGTTGGCCCGCAACCCAACCCGTCGCGCCGGCAGCCGTGCCGGCGTATGTGTTGTCTCACCGCGCGTCGCCGCGCGTCTCCCCAGGTCCCTGGCCGCGGGGCCAGGTGCCCGTCACCGTGTACTGCACCGCCGCCACCAGGGCCGCCGTCATGTGGATCACGGCCCATGCCGTCGCGCCGAGGGCGAACTCGATGACGTGCACCGCGAGGAGTCGCGGGTTGAGTTTCCGCCTCACCCCCGCCGTGAAGGACCGCTGCGCCGGCACGGGCGGCACCGCCACGTCGGCCAACTGGTCGAGCACGTCCATGGCACGCCTCCGCGATGCCTTCCGCGAGCCCCGGCGTCGGCCCCGTGCCGCCGCCATTCTCACGTCAGAAGGTGAGTTGCCGCCGCCGGCCACCGTGTCACACGGTTTTCCCACCGGGGCATTTCCCGGCCCAAAACGCCATGTGGCAGACCTTGCGGGCAGAGGCTCGCCCCCCGCATCGTCACTCCCCAAGCATCTTCCCTGACTTCGAGACAAGTTTCTCCCGAATCCTGCTGATCCGCATCCGCAGCGCGCCTGACGTGGTGCCGAACATCTCGGCAAGTTCCTCGTAGTCGTGGTTTTCCGCGAACCGCATCAGGACGAGCGCCCGGTCCTCCTCGTCAAGGTGCTCCAGGAGTTTCCGCGCGTCGTGTGCCGCATCGACGGCGGCGGTAGGCGACGCTTGCGGATCGGCATGCGTCTCGGCCAGGCCGGCCTCCCCCGATTCCGGCGACTCCCGGCGGCGGCGGCGGGATCGCGACCGCCGGAGTGTCAGGCAGGTGCGAATCGCCACGCCGTGCAGCCAGGTTGAATAGCGACTGCGACCGGCGAACTTCCCGCGCTCGAAAAACAGCCGGACGAACACCTCCTGGGCCGCATCCTCGGCGTCATGCTCCGTGCCCATGAGCCGCCAGCACACCCTCCACACCCGCTCTCGAAAGCGATCCATGAGCATCGTGAACGCGATGCCGTCGGATCCCTCGCGAGCAGCCTGAGCCGCAAGATCCTCGTCGGATGGTGAAGCGGGGTCGGACTGTCCGATCAGTGGCTGCATGCGATCGTGACACGCTTGCGGGGGGATCGGCGGCAGGCCGGACGGCGACAGAATAGCCGCGAAACCGCCCCGGCGTGGAGTCCGGCCTCCGGGCGACCCGCACCATCGACACAACCCGGCCCTGCCGCGACGGAGCGTGCTAGAGTGTCTGAGAGGGCATTCATGAGCGAGGAACCGATCACGAAAGCCGACGCCATAGCCTCCAGCCTTCAGCCGCTGGCGGCGGCGGAACTTGCACGAGTGGCCAGCGAGAAGGACCAACCTCGCGTGGCCCTCTCGGTGGCGGCAAACCTCGCCGGTGGCGAATCACTGCTCTGGATCGGCCGGCCATCGGAGCGGGTCATCCGCGGCTACTGGGCGTTTGCCGCGGCCTGCATGATCGGGCTCACGCCGCTGCTCTATCTGGCGATCGAGCGTGGTCGCGGGCCGCTGACGATCGCGGGCCTGCTGCTGGCGATGGCGGTACCGCCTGTCTGGGCCGCGTGGAAGCAGGCGCTCGTGCGGCATACCACCTACGAACTGACCACCGAGCGCCTCCGAGTGACGCACGGCATCCTCTCGCTCGAGGTGGACGACGTGGAACTCTACCGAATCAAAGACATCCACGTGCGGCAACCGCTGCTGCAGCGGGTGTGCAGTCTCGGCTCCATCGTGATCTGGTCGAGCGACGTCACGCTCCCCCGCTGCCGGATCCACGCCCAGCCGATCGGCGTGGTTCGCGAACTCCGTGAACAGATCCGGCTGCTCTCCGAGGATCTCCGCGACCGCAAGGTCGTCCGCAACTCCACCTGACCCCGCGGCGGCCTCGTTCAGCCGAGTGCGGCTGCGGCCCGAGCGATCGCAGCATCGACGGCCGAGTCGTCGCCCGCCTCAGCGACGATCCGCACGATCGGCTCGGTGTTGCTCGCGCGGACGAGTAGCCAGCCCCCGGGCCAGTCGAGCCGCAGGCCGTCGAGCCGGCTCGCCGAGGCCTCCGGAAAGGCTTCCTCGATCCGGGCCAAGCCGGCCGCGAGGCCCGCGCCGCGGAGTTCGGGCGACAGGTCGATCTTGGTCTTCTTCATCACCATCCCCGGCAGCGCGGCGGCCAGTCGCTCCACCGTGGTCGCCTCGACGGCGAGCCGCTCGAGCACGAGGGCCATCGCGACGAAGCTGTCGCGGACGAGCACCACCCGGGGATCGATCACGCCGCCGTTGCCCTCGCCGCCGAGCACCGCACCACGGGCGAGCATCTCGTCCACGACATTGGCCTCGCCCACCTTCGACACGTGGCAGGGCACGCCAAGCCGCCGCGCGATCGCGGCCGTCATCCCGCTCGTCGAGCAGTTGACGACGACAGGCCCCGGGTTTCTGGTGAGGACCGCTTCGACAGCCAGGGCAAGCGTCGCCTCTTCGCCGATATAACGACCAGCCGCCGTGGCGATCGCGAGCCGGTCGGCATCGGGATCCTGGAAAAAGCCGACGTCGGCGCCGCAGGCCGCGATCTTTGGCAGAAGCCCCGCGAGGTTTTCGGCCGTGGGCTCGGGCTCGTGCTCGAAGAGGCCGTCGGGCGTGCCACCCTCGATCACGACCTCGCAGCCAAGGTGTTCGAGCAGGGGCCGCGCGGCGCGACTGCCGGCGCCATGGCCGCTGTCGAGCCAGACCTTCGGGCGACGCCGGCGGATCGCCTCGACGTTCACACAGGCCGCGACGAGGGCGACGTGCGCCGGCGCCCCGTCGTGCTCGATCACGCGGCCCCGCGGCCCGTCGATCGGTGTCGGCGGCATACCTGGCGGCAGCGACTCGTACGTCGCAAGCACCGCGCGTCCCGCGTCGGCCGTGAGCACACGGCCCGCCGCCGAAAAGAGCTTGAGGCCGTTGTAGCGGGCGGGGTTGTGGCTGGCGGAGATCTGCACGCCCCCCGCCGCGGCACGATCGCGGACAACCACGCCTATCGTGGGCGTGGCCGCGGCGCCGCAGTCGATGACATCGCGCCCAAGGGCGGTGAGGTGGTCGGCGATCGCGGCGGCGAGCATGGGCCCGCTCTGCCGGCCGTCTCGACCGACGACGACTGGCCCTGGCGGCAGCGTGGCGGCGAAGGCATGGACATATCGAGCCGCGACCTCGGCCGTGAGTGTGTCGCCGACCACGCCGCGGAGGCCCGACACGCTCACGATCAACGGTTCGTCGCGGGTGGCTGGGTGACTCATGAAGGCCGCAGTATAAAAGTCCGAGTCGCGTTTCGTCTCTCCCGCCCGCCCCCGCCCCGGAGAACCGCCATGGCCCAGCCGTCCGCCACCGACGTCGCCCGCCTCCTCGACTCGATCGCCACCGCCCGGGCCGCGGGCACGATCACCGAACACTCCGCGACGACGATGCGCGACTGGCTCACGCAGCCCCGTTACGGCGAGTTCACCGGCGAACTCGCCGCCCGGATCGACAAGGGCCTCTGGAAGGAACTCGATGATGCCTTCTGGACGGTGATCCCCTTCGGCACAGGTGGCCGCCGCGGCACGATGTATCCCGTCGGGTCCAACGCCATCAACGATCGTACGATCGGCGAGAGCGCCCAGGGCCTCGCCGACTACGTGCGGAGCACGCTCGCCTCCGGCCAGACGCCCACCTGCGCCATCGCCCACGACACCCGCCACCGCTCCGACCATTTCGCGAAGCTTTGCACCGAGGTGCTCCTCGCAGCCGGATTCAAGGTGTTCTTTCTGCGGGGTGTGCGGAGCACGCCGGAGCTCTCCTTCGCAGTGCGGTACACCAACAGCATCTGCGGCATCATGGTGACGGCAAGCCACAACCCGCCCACCGACAACGCCGTGAAGGTCTACTGGGCCGGTGGGGTGCAGGTGCTTCCGCCGCACGACAAGGGGATCATCGACCGCGTGATGAAGGTGGACGCGGTCGAGCGGCAGCCGTTCGACGAGGGCGTGGCCCAGGGTCGCGTCGTGTTCGTCGAGGAGCAGGTCGATGCGGCCTTCGTCAAGGCGGTGCTCCTGCAGTCGGCCCCGGGGCCGCGAAACATCTCGATCCTCTACTCCCCGCTCCACGGCGTCGGGGCGACGGCCGTCGTGCCGGTGCTGAAGGGCGCCGGCTTCGAGCGGCTGCGGCTCTATGGTCCGCACGAGCAGCCCGACGGCGACTTTCCCAATGTGCCCGGCCACGTGGCCAACCCCGAGAACCCGGCCGTGCTCACGGCGCCGATCGAGGAGGCCAAGGCCCGCGGCGACGACCTCGTGATCGCGAGCGACCCTGACTGCGACCGGCTCGGCGCGGCCACCCCGCTCACGCTCGCGCCCGGCGCGGCCTGGGCCACGTTCACCGGCAACCAGCTCTGCGCGATCCTCTGCGAACAGGCGATCCATGGCCGCAAGGCCCGCGGCGAGGACCGATCTGGCGACTACGTCGTCACCACGATCGTGACCAGCGGCCTCGTGCGGCGGATCGCCGAGGCGCACGGCCTCACGGTCGATGACACCCAGCTCGTGGGCTTCAAGTGGATCTGCTCCGCGGTGGACGTGCACGGCCCCGAGCGGTTCGTGTTCGGCACGGAGGAGTCGCACGGCTACGTAGCCGGAACGCATGTCCGCGACAAGGACGCGGCCGTTGCCGCGCTGCTCATGGCCGAGCAGACCGCGGCCCTCAAGGCGGCGGGCCGCACGCCACATCAGCTGCTTGACGAACTCTTCGTGAAGCACGGCTGCCACGTGGAGCGGCAGATCAATGTGATGCTCCCAGGCGCCACGGGCATGAGCCGCATGAAGGAGATCATGGCTGCCCTGCGGGCCACGCCGCCGAAGTCGTTCGGCGATCTCGACGTCGTTCGCACCCGGGATCAGGCGAGCCTGCAGACCTGGACGCCCGGCGGCAGCCCGACGACCTATGCGGGCGTGAAGAGTGATGTGGTGCTTTTCGATCTGGCCGGGCCGGGTCATGGCATGCTGTTGGCGGATGGCCGCTTCCCGCCGCTCGGAAACGCCGTGGCCGCTCGGCCTTCGGGCACCGAGCCGAAGATCAAGTTCTATCTCTTCGCCGTGGCTCCACCGGCACCTGCGGCCGAGCTTGCAGCGACGAAGGCGAGGCTCATGACACAGCTCGACGCCGTCGAGAAGGATCTCCGGTCGCTCGTGGGCGTGTGAGGTGCGAGCCCTGACGTGACTCGGGGCTGCCCATGCCCCGTCGCCGGACGTTCGCGTCGGGCATCCTGCCCGACACTCCCTGCATGTCCGCTGTGCTTCGCCATCCTGGCTTCGCTTGCTCCCATAGCCTGGCTCGCGGGGCATGGGCAGCCCCTCGCTGAGTGCGTTCCGTTGGAAAGCGACCGCCAGAGCGGATCGCGCTGTTGCCCCCGGTGGAGTTCAGCCTCGAGGAAGACACCTTCGCGACCGAACCGATCGCCGATGCCGATCCGAAGGCGGGCACCAGACCACCGCGGCGCGGGGGAGGGCCGTTCGGAGCGGCGGCGCCGGTGTCGATCGGCGGCTTCTGGGCGGCTGCCACGCCCGTGGTGCGGCAGCCGGGCGACCTCGGGATGAACGCCCAGTTCGCACGAGTTGCCGCACCGCTCGCGCCGCCGAAGGAGGGCGAGCCGCTCTGGATCGGCATCGGCAAGTTCGGCCGGCTGGAACTCTCGACCGACGCGATCCTGCCGGACTCGGGGCAGCCCGTGCCCGACCAGCTGTGGCTCGTCGAGACCGGAATCACTCACATCAGACCGCTTGCCCGCGGTGGCACGCTCGGCGGCACGTTCCTGTTCGGTTCTGCGAGCGACCGCCCCTTCGCGGCCGGCCGCGATCTCACACTGATGGCGATCGGGTTCTGGAACACACCGGCGGCCAACGAACGCGACGAGTGGAACTTCAGCCTCTTCTACTCACCAACCTCACAACTCCCCTATCCGCTGCCAGGTGTAGCCTATGCGTGGCGACCGAGTGATGCGTTCGAGGCCAAGCTCGGCGTGCCCGCGTCGATCGAGTGGCGGCCCGACGACAAGTGGACGCTCTCGGCGGCATACTTTCCGCTCGTCAACGTGGCGCTGGAAGCCCGCCGCCGGCTGGGCGACGACTGGGCGTTACTCGCCTTTTACCGCACCGACACCCAGATCTACTTCCTTGCCGATCGGCTCATCGACGCCGAGCGGCTCTACGTATTTGACCAGCGGGCGGCCGTGGGGTTCGAGCGGGCGCTCGGCGGAGGCTTCACGGTGGAAGCCCTCGCATCGTGGCTCTTCGACAGGGAACTCTTCCAGGGCACGAACTTCACGTCGGGCCGCACCGACGTGGTGGAGTTCGGCGCCGGCCCAGCTTTGTCGCTGCAACTGCTCTGGCGACGATGAGATCGTTCCTCCGAATGATCGATTGCCCCGAACGGACCCGCGTGGTAGACTCTGTGACGTCGGAAGCAGTGATGAAGGTGTCCATTCGGCCTTGAGCTGAACCACGGACACCGCGATCGCCATCTCTCGAAGTGGCTGTCGCCAGCGGAAAACGCCCGTGTTCGGGCTCCGCGGCGGCCTTCTCGCCGGGCAGGCAGTGATCCATCGCCACGCCTGCGGTCCATTCCCGTCAGCCTGACGGGGCCGCGGTCAGCCCATTCGGCACCCACGCCCAGCGGCTCGTACCAGGCATTGCGCCTCGGCCAGTTGGGCACCCCGTCTCCACATCCACAAGGAATCTCCATGACACGTATGAACAGTGTCCACGACTCCGCGGCCCCCGAGTCCATCGTTCCGACGTCCTTTGCCAACCTCGGCCTGTCGGAGTCCCTGCTGAGGGCCCTCGCCGAGGAGGGCTATGCCACGCCCACGCCGATCCAGTCGAAGGCGATCCCGCACGTGCTCGCCGGCCGCGACCTCTTCGGCTGCGCCCAGACCGGCACCGGCAAGACCGCGGCCTTCGCCCTCCCGCTCATCGACCGACTCCGCGAGACCCCGCGCAAGCCGGAGTCGCGACGTTGCCGCGTGCTCGTGCTCGCCCCCACCCGCGAACTCGCCGCCCAGATCCACCAGAGTTTCCTGGCCTACGGCCGGCACTCGGGCCTGCGAGCGGCGGTGATCTACGGCGGCGTCGGTCAGCAGCCGCAGGCCCGCGCGATGCAGCACGGCGTGGATGTGCTCGTGGCCACCCCGGGCCGACTGCTCGACCTCGTCAGCCAGCGGCTCGTCGACATCCGCTCGGTCGAGTTCCTCGTACTCGACGAGGCTGATCGGATGCTCGACATGGGTTTCATTCACGACGTCCGGAAGATCGTGGGCCAACTGCCCCGCGATCGGCAGACGCTTTTCTTCTCCGCAACGCTCCCCGCCGAGGTCCGTGACCTTGCCGACTCGATGCTTCGCAGCCCGCTCGAAGTGCGAACCGCCCCGCGATCGACGCCCGCCGAGACGGTGAGCCAGTCGGTCTTCTTCGTGCCGAAGCGGGAGAAGAAGGCGCTCCTGATGCGGCTTCTGCGGGATGAGGCCACGGGCCGCGTGATCGTGTTCGCACGAACGAAGCACGGCGCCGACAAGCTCCATCGCGACCTCGAGAAAGCCGGCATCAACGCGGCCGCGATCCATGGCAACAAGTCGCAGGCGCAACGTGAGAGGGCGCTTGCCGCCTTCAAGTCGCCGCGGCCTCCGGTGCTCGTGGCGACCGACATCGCGGCGCGGGGCATCGACGTGGACGACGTGGCTCACGTGGTCAACTACGAACTGCCGCATGAGCCCGAGACCTACGTTCACCGGATCGGCCGCACCGGCCGCGCCGGGCAGACCGGGGCCGCGGTGAGCTTCTGCGATGCCGAGGAGCGGCCGCGACTGGTGGCCATCGAACGGCTGCTGAAGCGGTCGATCCCGGCCCGCAACGAGCCGCCGGCGGGCCATCACGCCGACGAACCAGAGGCGGCGCCGCCACGGGAACGGTCGCAGGGCCCTCGGCCAAACTCGGCGCAGCGGACGCGGGGCCGCGGCCGGCCGGGCCGGGGCGGTCGCGATTCGGGCCGCAGCGAAGGCCGTGAGCGAACGTCCGCCGGCCCCGCGACCGCCGTGGCAGCCCCGCCGCGGCCCGCAAAGCAGGCTCGCCGCAAGCACCGCCGGGCCCTGTAGTCGGGGAAACCGCAGCGCCGAGGGCCGAACAGCTCGAGCCGTGTCGACGCCTACAATCCGGCCATGAGCACGGGCCACGAGCACGAACCCGAGATCCCCGCCGAGACCACGCCCGCCGACACCGACGCCGCCGCCGCGGCGATGGATCGGTCTGTCGCCGCGGAGAAGGTTCGCTCTTTTCCGCAGACGCCCGGCGTCTACCTGATGAAGGACGCCGCGGGCCGCGTGATCTACGTCGGCAAGGCCAAGAATCTTCGGGCCCGCGCCGGCAGCTACTTCCTCAAGGCCGCCACCGAGGACCGCCGCACGGCCGACCTCGTCCGCGAGATCCGCGACATCGACTACCTCGAGGCCGAGAGCGAGGTCGATGCCCTGCTGCTCGAGAGCCGGCTCGTCAAGGACGTGCAGCCACGGTTCAACTCCGACCTCAAGGACGACAAGACCTTTCCGTATCTGCAGATCACGACCCACGAGGACTTCCCGCGCGTCGAGTTCACGCGGACGCCGCGACAGAAGGGCGTGAAGCTCTACGGCCCGTTCACGAGCGCGGGCTCGCTCCGTGGGGCGATCGTGGTGCTGCAACGGATCTTCAAGTTCCGCACGTGCACGCTCGACATCGACGCCGACGACGAGCAGTGGCGGTGGTTTCGCCCCTGCCTGCTCGCCTCGATCGGCCAGTGCACAGCCCCCTGCAACCTGCGGATTTCCAAGGAGGACTATCGCAAGGACATCAACCGTCTGAAGACGTTCCTCGACGGCGGCAAGAAGCAGCTCCTCGCCGAGATGCACAAGGAGATGCTCGAGTCGTCGGCGCGGCTTGAGTTCGAGCGGGCGGCCCGGCTCCGCGACGAGATCCGGCTCCTGGAGACGCTCGACCAGCGGGGCGACCTCGAGGAGCACGTGCAGCCGGAGGTATTTCTCGTCGATCCGAAGAAGGGGCTCGCGGGTCTGGAAAAGGTGCTCGGCCTCGCCAAGCCACCGCGGATCATCGAGGGCGTGGACATCGCGCACCTCGCCGGCAACGAGACGGTGGCGAGCCTCGTGCAGTTCATCGACGGCCTCCCCTTCAAGCCGGGCTACAAGCGGTATCGCATCAAGACGGTCGAGGGCATCGACGACTTCAAGAGCATCCACGAGGTGGTGTCGCGGCGATTCGCCCGGCTGGCCCGCGAGGGTGCGTCGCCTCCCGACATCCTCCTGATCGACGGCGGCAAGGGACAGCTCGCGGCGGCCCTCGATGCCCTGGAGAGCCTGGGCGTGGAGGCGCCGTGCGTGATCTCGCTGGCCAAGCGGGAGGAGGAGGTCTTCGTGCCGGGGCGGAGCGAGCCGTTGCGGCTCTCCCGCGACTCCTATTCCCTGCGGCTACTCGAATACGTCCGCGACGAAGCGCATCGCTTCGCCCAGCACTACCACCATCTCCTCCGCGGCAAGCGGACGCTCGACGACTGAAGGCAGCGAGTCATCGCGCCAGAAAGCCCCGAGCGCCAGCGAGGGGATCCCGGCCCGACAGCAAGGCAACGCCCATCCCCTCGCTCGCGCTCGGGGCTTCTTGGATGGGCCGTCATCGATCGCCGGGGGCCGCCCGTGCCCATCGGCGGATGTTCGCTGCAAGTAAGACACGAAATCCCGCCAGAAAGCCCCGAGCGCCAGCGAGGGGATCCCGGCCCGACAGCAAGGCAACGCCATCCCGACACCACGCCCATCCCCTCGCTCACGCTCGGGGCTTCCTGCGGACTGCTACCGGTTCGTCATGTCGCACGACACGCCGCCCGCCGCGGGCACGTAGCAGGCGCGGGCGTAGTCCATCACCATGCGGTGCGAACTGAACCGCCAGGCCAGCGAACTGATCGAGTTCATCATCATCTTGATCCAGGTTCGCGGCAGGCCGTCGGAGTCACGTTCGTAGAACAGCGGCACCACCTCCTGCTCGAGCACCTTGAAGAGCGCCTCGCCATCGCGGCGGTCGGTGATCTCGTCGTTGTGGTGGGTCTCACCCCGCCCGATCGCGAAGCCGTTGTGGCCGTCGAAGGCCTCGGCCCACCAACCATCGAGGATCGAGCAGTTGAGGCCGCCGTTGAGCACCACCTTCTGGCCGCTCGTACCCGAGGCCTCGAGCGGCCGCCGGGGATTATTCATCCAAACATCCACACCCTGAATGAGGTGGCGGCAGACGTTGATGTCGTAGTCCTCCACGAAGACCACGCGGCCCGCGAACCGGGGATCGTTTCGCAGGTTGGCGATCTTGCGGATCAGGGCCTTGCCCGGCTCGTCGGCCGGATGCGCCTTGCCCGCATAGATGATCTGAATCGGCCGGTCGGGATTGGCGATCAGCGCGTGCAGCCGGTCGAGGTCCTGGAGCACGAGGTCGGCCCGCTTGTAGGTGGCGAACCGCCGCGCAAAGCCGATCGTGAGGATGTTGGGATCGAGCACGGTCTGCGCCATCTCGACCGCCTCGTCGCATTCACCGCGACGGCGACACTGCCGAGAGAGCCGCCGGCGGACGAACTGCAGCAGAAGGTTCTTGAGGGCGTAGTGGGTCTCCCAGAGCTCGCCGGGGTCGCACTCGTAGATCTTCTGCCAGACGTCGGGCTCGCCCATGCGGCGGAACCAGTTGTGCGGAAAGATGCGGTCGTAGAGCTGCAGCATCTGCCACGACAACCACGAGGGCACGTGGACGCCGTTCGTGATGTGGCCGATCGGGACCTCCTCCTCGATCCGCAAGGGCCAGAGGTTGGACCACATCTTCCGGCTGACGTGCCCGTGAAGGGCGCTGACGGCGTTGGCCCGCCGCGACATCTTCAGGCCGAGGACCGTCATGCAGAAGAGTTCGCCCGGATTGTGGGGCTCCACGCGGCCCAGCCCCATGAGCTGATCGTGGGAGATGCCCAGGGCGTCGCGGGTGGGTCCGAGGTGCTCCTCGATGAGGTGGTTGTCGAAGCGGTCGTGCCCCGCCGGCACGGGCGTGTGCGTCGTGAACACGGTCTGCCGGGCCACTTTTCGGACGGCGTCGTCGAACGGATAGCCGTCGCGATCCATCCGGCCCCGAACCGCTTCGAGCGTCGCAAAGACGGAGTGACCCTCGTTGAGGTGGTAGACGCCGGGCACGATGCCCATCGCCCGGATCGCCTTCACGCCACCGATGCCGAGGATGATCTCCTGACGGATCCGCGTGCGCGTGTCCCCACCGTAGAGGCGGCTCGTCAGTTCGCGATCCTCGGGCGAGTTGCCCTCGACGTCGGAATCGAGCAGGAACAGGCTCACGCGACCGACCGCCATCTTCCAGACCTTGGCGAAGATGGGCCCACCTCGCGTGTCGATCTGCACCTGAACCGGCTTGCCCTCGGTGTCGAGCGCGGGCTCGATCGGCAGGGCCTCGACCCGCGACTGGAGATACTCTTCGTGCTGGTAGCCGTCGATGTCGAGCTGCTGGCGGAAGTAGCCCTGATCGTAGAACAGGCCCACGGCGATGAGCGGGATGCCGAGTCCGCTGGCGCTCTTGATATGGTCGCCGGCGAGCACGCCGAGACCTCCGGAGTAGATCGGCACCGACTCGTGGATCCCAAACTCGGCGGAGAAGTAGACCACCGGCTTCGAGCCGAGCACGCCGGCGTTGACGTTGCTCCAGGTGGACTGCTGGCCGAGATACTCCTTCATCCGCCGGTAGGCCTGGTTGATGCGGCTGTAGAGCACCAACTCCGCCGCACGGGCCTCGAGCCGCTCCGGGGTGAACTCGGCGAGCAAGGCGATCGGATTGTGGTCGAGCTGCCGCCAGCGGATCGGGTCGAGCTCGCGAAAGAGATTGGTCACCTCAGGATGCCAGCTCCACCAGAGGTTGCGGGCCAACGCCATGCACTTGTCGTAGAGGTTCTGCGGCGAGAGTTCGTCGAGCCGCGGCGGTGCGGGAACGATCGCGGCGCCATTCGTGGAGGTCGCGGCAACTCGGCCGCGGGCTGAGACTTCTTCAGCCTGGCTCATGGGTGTGGCTCCGGGAGGGAGGGGGGAAGGTGGGACACCGTGCCAGAAGGTGGGCGAGAGTATACCTACAGGCGAAGGCCATGCGACCAACCGACGCCGCAGCGAGTCAGCCCGTGAAGACGCCGTCATTTCCCACCGTTTCCGATGTCGATCGGCTCGCGGGATCGCTCGCGGATCTCGCCGTGAGGACATCGGTCGAAGGGCCCTGGCGGAGCGGTGCGTTCGCCGCCCTCGCCCAGAGCGGCCTCCTGGCGGCCTTCATTCCCGCGGAGCAGGGCGGCACGGCCGCCACGGAACCGGGCCTCGTGGCGGCACTTGTCGCGATCGCGGAGCAGTGCCTCACGACGGCCCTGGCCCTCACGCAATGGGCGGCCGCGGTTCGGATCATCGCGGGAGGCTCAGCCGACGTGCGACAGGAACTTCTGCCGCCCCTTGCCCGCGGCGACACGCTCACGACGGTGGGCATCTCGCAGCTCACCACGAGCCGGCGGCACCTCGGCCGCCCGGCGCTCGCCGCCACCCGGAACGGCGACGCCTGGCGTCTCGACGGCGTCTGCCCGTGGGTGACAGGCGCCGACTCGACGCAAACAATCGTCACGGGGGCGGCGACCGACGACGGCGGCCAGGCGTTCTTCGTCGTGCCGACCGACGCACCGGGGCTCGCGATCGATCCGCCGCTCGAGATGCTCGGGCTCACTGGCAGCCGCACCTCGGCGGTTCACTTCACGGCGGTGAAGCCGACGCACATCCTGCCGCCGGCGGCGACGAGCGGACCGCGCACGGGCGGACTCTCGACGACCGCGCTTGCCGTGGGGGCCGCGCGGGCAAGCGCCCGCGTGCTGCATCGGGAGGCAGCCGCGCGTCCGCCGCTCATCGTGATCGCCGGCGACTTCACAACCGAGATCGCAGCCTTGGAATCCAGGCTTCTGGCCGCAGCGTGCGGGGGCATCGATCCGGGCGACCGTGACAGGCTCCGCGCCGACGCCAACGGCCTCGTGGTCCGCGTCGCCCAGGCGGCGCTGACCGCCACGAAAGGAGCGGGATTCGTGAGAGGACATCCAGTCGAGCGGCTCGTACGTGAGTCGCTCTTCTTCCTTGTCTGGAGCTGCCCGCAGGCGGTCACCGACGCGTTTCTCTGTGATCTCACCGCCGGATAACGGCCGAAACTGGCCTTGCGTCGAACGACCGGGGAGGACGATCCTCCGAGGTCACACGGGCCAAGGATTCGGCCATGCACGCACCCCGCTCGATCGTCATCGTCAAGCTATCCGCCATCGGCGACGTGCTCCACGGAGTTCCCGTGGCCGTGGCTGCGAAGCGGGCCTTTCCCGACTGCCGGATCGGCTGGGTGGTCGAGGGTCGCGCCGCGGACGTGCTCGCCGGCCATCCGGCGATCGACCACCTCTTCCGGATGCCCCGCGGCTGGCTGAAGTCAGCCGCTCAGGTGCTGTCGCTCAAGCGACAGCTCAGGGCATTCGCCGCCGATGTCGCGGTCGACTTGCAGGGACTGCTCAAGAGCGGCGTCGCCACCTGGCTCTCCGGCGCCCCGATCCGCATCGGCCACGCCCGGCCCACATCCCGCGAACACGCCTGGCTCGCCTACACGCACCCCGTCGATACCACGCTCACCCACGTCGTCGAGCGAAACTGCGATCTCCTCTCGCCGCTCGGGGTCGTGGCCACGATGCCCGCGTTCGAGATGCCGCACTGGCCGGTGAGCCGGCTGCGGATGCAGCACTGGCTCCAGTCGCAACGCCTCGGCCTGCCCCCCGCGATCATCAACCCCGGCGCCGGCTGGCGATCGAAGCTCTGGCCGGCCGAGCGATTCGCCGCCGTGGCCCGCGGACTGCACCGCCGCGACGGCATCCCGTCGGTGGTGGCCTGGGCCGGCGACGTCGAGAAGGCGGCCGCGGAGCAGATCGTCGCGGAGTCGCTCGGGGCCGCGATCCTCGCGCCACAGACCACGCTGCAGGATCTCGGCGAACTCGCCCGCCTGGCGCAGGTATTCATCTCGAGCGACACCGGTCCGCTCCATCTGGCCGCCGCCGTGGGCACCCCGTGCGTCGGCCTCTTCGGCCCCGTACCGGGTTCGCGGAACGGTCCGTACGGACGGCAGCACGTGTTCGTCGAACCCGCCGCGCCGCTCCGGCCGAACTGGGACGACCGCAAGACCGACATGCTGTCGATGCACGGCATCGAGGTCGATGCCGTGCTGGCGGCCGTGAAGAATCTGCGCGCCCGCTCGCAGGCCGCCTGAACGGTCTCCGTCCACGCTCCGGCGCCGCGAGGCATGGGGCTGCATCCTGGCGGGCGTATAATGCCGCGGTTTCCCGGAGCCGCCGCCATGCCCCGCCCGCGTCGCAATCTCTTCTACCCCCTGCTGGGCATCGTGGGCTTCGCCTTTACGATCACCGCGGCGAGTTCCTGCGTCTCGGTGCTCCGCGGCGTTCGCCCCGAGACTGCCCGCCACGAACCGCATCCACTCCAACAGTTGATGGACCGCCACGGCACGTCGATCCTCGTCGGTGAACTCATCGTGCTCGCCATCGCCACGGTGGGGGCGGTCGGGCTCGACCACGCTGAGGGGGAGCGAATCCGTGCCGCCCGCGATGCGGAGCGACGAGCCGCCGCCGCGGCGGCGGAGCCCGAGGCGACGAGGCCGTGACCGCATCCGCCGCAGCGAGGATCGCGACGCTCCGCGAGGAGATCCGGCGGCACGACCGGAAGTACTACGTCGAGGCTGCGGCCGAGATCAGCGACCGCGACTACGACCGGCTCGTGGACGAACTCCGCGAACTCGAGGCGCGGCACCCCGAACTCGTCACACCTGACAGCCCCACGCAGCGGGTGGGCGACGAACCGGTGCCGGAGCTCCAGCCGGTCCGGCACCGGGTGCCGATGATGTCGATCGACAACACGTATGGCACCGACGATCTGGCTGCCTGGGGCAAACGGGTCGAGAAGATGCTCGCCGACGCCGGCCACGCCGAGCCGATCGAGTGGGTGCTGGAACTCAAGATCGACGGCGTGGCGATGTCGCTCCGGTACGACGTTGGTGTGCTGAAGCAGGCCGCCACACGAGGCAACGGCGTGACGGGTGACGATGTCACCCACAACGTCCGCACGATCCACGGCGTGCCGCTGACGCTGGGCCTGGCGATGCCGCCGGAGTCGATCGAGGTGCGTGGCGAGGTCTACATGACCAACTCCGACCTCGTGACCCTCAACGAGACGCAGGCGAAGGAGGGGCTGCCTCCGTTCGCCAACACCAGGAATGTGGCGGCGGGCAGCATCCGACTTCTCGATCCGCGAGAGTGTGCCACGCGGCCGCTGCGGTTCTTCTGCCACGGTGTGGGCGACTCGACCGGCCTCGGGGCCGGATCGCAGACCGATCTCCTGGCGTGGGCCACCGGAGCGGGCCTGCCGGTCGCCCCCGGCACGCAGGTCTTCGGCTCGCTCGCCGCGCTGGTGGAGCGGGGCACCGAACTGATCGAGGAACTCCACGATCTCGACTTCGAGGTCGATGGCTTCGTGGTGAAGGTCAATCGCTTCGATCAGCAACGGATCCTGGGGGCGACGGCCAAGAGCCCGAGGTGGGCGATCGCCTGGAAGTTCGAGAAGTTCGAGGCCACCACGACGCTCGCGGGAATTCGCGTGCAGGTGGGCCGCGGGGGCACGATCACGCCGGTGGCCGACCTCGAGCCGGTGGAACTTGCCGGCACGGTCGTCCGCCGGGCCAGCCTGCACAACGCCGAGGAAATCGCCCGCAAGGACATCCGAATCGGCGACGTGCTCGTCGTCGAGAAGGCGGGCAAGGTGATTCCCCACGTCGTCCGCGTGGAAAAGCACCTGCGAAAGGGGCGACTGCGTGCGTGGGAGTTCCCCACGGAGTGCCCGGAGTGCGGCACCGCGGTCGTCAAGGATGAGGAAGGCGTCTACATCCGCTGCCCCAACGTCAGCTGCCCGGCGCGATGCCGAGAGCGGCTACGATTCTTCGCCTCGCGGGGCGCCATGGACATCGAAGGGCTCGGCGACAAGCTCGTGGAGCAGCTCGTCTCGACCGGCCTCGTGAAGGACTACGCCGACCTCTACGCACTCACCACCGAGCAGCTCGAGCCGCTCGAACGGATGGGAAAGAAGTCGGCCGGGGCCCTCGTGGAGCAGATCGCCGGGAGCAAAACTCGCGGGCTCGTCCGCGTGCTCAACGCGCTCGGCGTCCGGCACGTCGGCCCGCGCGTGGCCACGCTGCTCTGCGAACGGTTCCCCACGATCGAAAAGCTGCAGGCCGCCTCGGCCGAGGAGCTCGCCAACGTGCCCGAGATCGGCGAGATCATCGCGGCGAGCGTGCACGAGTGGCTGCAGAGCGATTACGGCCGCCAGACGATCGACGGCCTTCGTACCGCGGGCGTGCGGCTCGACGTGCCCGAGGCCGACCGCGTGGCCGGCGGGCCGCTCACCGGCAAGACGCTCGTGGTGACCGGCACGCTCGCCGGCTTCTCGCGGCAGGAAGCCGAGGAGGTGATCCGCAAGGCAGGCGGCCGAGCCTCGTCGAGCGTGTCGAAGAAGACCGACTATCTCGTGGCGGGCGAGGAGGCCGGTAGCAAGCTCGCCACCGCCACGAAGCTCGGCGTGCCCGTGCTCGACGAGGCGGGGTTTCGAAAGCTGCTCAGCGGCGACGCATAGGAACTCGATCGCTGGTCTGACACCACGGCCATCCCGTCGCTTCCGCTCGGGGCTTTGTGGATGTGGCAGCGCAGCACCCGAGGGGCCGCCGGGCTCCTTCGACGGACTTCACGGCGAGCTGCGGACAGAATCCCGAGAGGAAGCCCCGAGCGGAAGCGAGGGGATCCCGGCCCGACAGCAGGGCGACGCCCACCCCACCACCACGCCCCGTCCCGTCGCTTCCGCTCGGGGCTTTGTGGATGTGGCAGCGCAGCACCCGAGGGGCTGCCCGTGCTACGTGAGGTCGGCGAGCGGCACCGCGAAGGTCGCCATGGCGAGGCCCCAGAGCGGCTCCCCGCCCAGCAGACCGATCACGGGCCAGGCCACGAGAGCGATCCTCGCCACCGTCCGCCGCGTGGCCGCGAACCAGACGCCCACTGCGAAGAGAATCTCGAATGCCACGATCGCGTGGGTGACAAGATTCATCAGATACTCCGAGCTCAGATAGGCGCCGCGAAGATCGATCGCCCCCGCCCGGGAGGCCAGCCACCACGCCGCCGTGCCGTTCCACCAGGCATCGCCCTTGAGCTGCGCGAGGACAGCCGCCAGCGTGATCGCCGAGGCGTGTACGTGCAGGAGGCC
>JAGWWA010000138.1 GCA_018970605.1 Planctomycetota bacterium
TGATCCTCGTGCGTTTTCCACGGAACCCTCAAAGCCCGGAGCGCAAGCGACGGGAACGGCTCCGCGGATCGGCACGCGTCGTTCGCAGCCGCCACGCTTGATCCCCTCGCTCCCGCTCGGGGCTTCCTGGCGGAGTGACGCCGCCGCAGGAACGCCTCAGGATCACGTGTGACGCGTATAAGGCGTACGGCCCGCACGAACCGTGCAGCCTGTCAGACGAGGCCCCGCCGCACTGCCCAGACCGCCGCCTGCGTGCGGTCGCTCACGGCGATCTTGCGAAGGATGTTTTGGACGTGCTCCTTGACCGTCTCGACGCTGATCGTCAGCGACTGGGCGATTTCCTTGTTGGAAAGGCCCAATGCCATGTGACGGAGAACCTGCGTCTCCCGCTGCGTCAGCGGGATGTCGGGATCGGCCGTGGCCACGCGGTTGGCCATCGTGGTGGCGACCCGGCGCAGTTCACCCGCCCGCATCGGCAACTGGCCGGCGGCGGCACCCGTGATCGAGTTGATCAACTCGCTCCGCGTGCAGCCCTTGAGCATGTAGTCATGCGCCCCGGCAGCGACGGCGCGGGCCACGTAGGTGGGGTTGTCGAACGTCGAGAGCATCACGCACCGCACGCTCGGCATGTCGGCACGGATCTTCTCGAGGGCCACCAGCCCGTCCTTGCCCTGCATGCGGATGTCGAGCAGGACGACGTCGGGCTTCATCTTCTTGGTGAGTTTCACCGCCTCATCGCCCGTCGACGCCTCGCCGACGATCTTGATCTCCGAGCCGGCCAAGAGGCTGACCAGCCCACGGCGCACCACCTCGTGATCGTCCGCAATCACCACCTTGATCGCCATGTGCTGAACACCTTCCGCAGAAAGCCACTGGTTTGACCGACGCGAAGCCCGCCGCCGCCCGAGACTACGAAGCACGCATCGGACACCACGCCCCTTGTGGACGCTGCCGGTTGTGAGCCTTCGAGCCACGACCGATCACTTGGCCACGATTCTAAGTGCCTCGCCCCCGCTTCCCACCCTCCACCTGAGCGGTGCTGGCCGATTTGAAAGCCGCGCCGCAGGGCCCCGGATCAGGCGATCCGCGTCCTCATGCGGCCCAGCATAGCCTCGGCCCCGGCAGCGACGAGCCGCTGCGCAACAACCGCACCGAGGCTGGCGGCGGCGTGCCACGCGTTTGGCGGAAGCGACTCCTCCGCGACGATCCGAGACACCGCTCCGCTCGCCGGATCGACGTCGAGGACGCAGCCGCCGAGCGTCAGCCCGCCATGCTCATCGCATCGCGCCCAGCCACCGATCGGCGCGAGACATCCCCCCGCGAGCGCCGCGAGCATGCTCCGCTCCGCCGTCGCGGCGGCATGCGTCGCCTCGTGGTCGATCGCGGCGACGGCCTCGGTCGCCCTGGCATCGGCCTCCCTCACCTGCACCGCCAGCGCCCCTTGCGCGACTGCCGGCCAGAACGCAGGTGGCTCGAGCAGGTGCGTGATGCGATCGCCAAGGCCCAGGCGTTCGAGTCCTGCGGCAGCAAGGATCAGCGCGTCGTAGTCACCAGCATCGAGTTTCCGCAGACGCGTGTCCACGTTTCCCCGAAGTGGGATCGCCTCCACGTCGGGCCGCACAGCCTTGAGCTGCACGATCCGCCGGATGCTCGACGTGCCGACACGGGCGCCGGCGGGAAGGTCCTCGAGCCGGGAGGCTCCACGGCCGACCAGCGCGTCGAACGGCGTCGCACGGGCGGGAACGCAGGCCAGGCGCAGCCCGGCGGTCTCAGCCGTGGGCATGTCCTTGAGGCTGTGCACGGCTGCGTCGATCCTGCCTTCGAGGAGCGCCTGTTCGAGTTCTCTCACGAACACGCCGTCGCCGCCGATCGCGGCGATGGGCACGTCGCGACGTTCGTCGCCGCGGGTGCCGATGATTTCGATCGCAACCTCGACACCATGGGCTCGAAGCCGCTCGACGACCCAGCCGGTTTGGGTGCGGGCCAGCAGGCTGGCCCTCGTGCCGATACGGAGAGGAATGCCGGTGGTCATCGAAGCCGGGCCTGGCGGCCCCCTGGGGAAGGTAGTGCGTGGTCCCTGTCGAAGCGGTCAGGTGCGGCGTGGGGCCATGCCGTGGCGACGACCGATCACGGCCGTCGCCCCTCGACCCCGCCGCGATCGGCCCGGGCCACCACGGCAGCGTAGACGGCGGAGGCTCCCGCCTCCACCAGGGCCCGGCGACACTCGGCCAACGTGGCCCCCGTGGTGGCCACGTCGTCCACGAGGAGGACCCGGCGACCGGCCGCACGGCGGGACGCCACGAACGCTCCACGGACGTTGTGGCGACGATCATCGAAGGGGAGTTCATTCTGCATGGGAGTGGCCCGCCGGCGACGGAGCAGATGGCGGTGGGGCAACCGGAGTCGGCGGGCGATCCCGCCCGCCAGCTGATCGGCCGCGCTCGTGCCGCGGACCAGCCGCCGGCGCCAGTGCATGGGCACCGGCACAACCGTATCGACACGCCATCCGGTGAACGTCTCGCGGTGCTTCGCCACCAGGAGTCCTGCCAGCGCCGCCGCCACGGGCTCTCCGGTCGGCCGCTTCGCCCGCAGCACCGGCTCACGCACACCGTCGCCATACGACGCCAGCACGGCGATGCCGTCCCAGTCGTCGCACCGCCCCCGACACCGGCAGTCCGCGGGCGATCTGGTCTCGCCACAGGCGATGCAGCGGGCCGCGTCGCTGGAGATCGCCGCAGCACACGACTCGCACGCCATGGTTCCACCAGCGGCGGCCGGCCCCGGCGTGTCAGCCCCGCAGAAGACACATCGGGGCGGACAGACGATGTCGAACAGCGTCGTCAGTCCGGGCAGGTTCCACCAGGCCATCCGCGAGGTTTCCCAGATTGACGGTGCCGCCCGCACTCCCTACCCTCCGCGGCCCGCCCTCGGCCGGCCCAGGATGACCGTCCATCGTCCGCAGGCCGGCGGTCCAGTCAAGCATCCATGCTGATCGACCGCTACATCGCCCGCGCCCAACTGCACGCGTTCGTCGTCGTGTTCGTGAGCCTCGCGGGCCTCTACTTCGTGTTCGACGCGTTCACGAACATGGAGGAGTTCCTGTCGCACGCCGCGGAGACCGGCGGGCTCGCCCGAATCCTGGCGTCGTACTACGGCTGCCGGCTCGTCTGGTTCTTCGATGCCACCAGTCCGGTGATCTCACTCGCCAGCGCCATGTTCGCCCTCTCCTGGCTGGAGCGACACAACGAACTCACGGCGCTTCTCGCGGCCGGAACCACCCGCTGGCGCATCGCCCGCTCCGTCCTCGTGTTCTCCGCCACGGTGGCCCTCATTGCCGCCACCAATCGCGAGCTGGTGCTGCCCCGGATCCGGCAGGCATTCGCCCGCAACGCCCAGGACCTCAAGGGAGAGTTCGCCGCCCCGTTCGAACCGCGATACGACAACCGCACCGAGATCCTCTTTCGGGGACGCGGCGCGCAGGCCGCGGCGACGAGAATCGACCAGCCGAGCCTGCTGATGCCGCCGCAGCTCGGCGGGTACGGCCCGCAGATCACCGCCGCCGAGGCGTTCTGGAAGCCCGCAGACGGCGATCGGCCGGCCGGCTACCTGCTGCGCGGCGTGCGGGAGCCGGCCGACATCGACGGGCTGCCGGCGCTGGAGTGCGGCGGCACGCCGGTGGTGCTGTCGCGGGCGGTGGCCCCCTGGCTTGGGGCGCGGGAATGCTTCGTGGTCAGCGACGTCACCTTCGAGCAACTCATCGGATCGACCAACTGGAGCCAGTACTCCTCGACCCTCGACCTGCTGCGGGCGATCCGGAATCCCAGCCTCGGCGTGGCGGCGGAGATTCCGCTCCGCGTTCACGCGCGATTCGTGGCGCCGGCGCTCGACATGGCCCTCGTGCTGCTGGGAATCCCGCTCGTACTCGGTCCCAGCCGCCGGGGCGTGTTCGTCGCGGTCGGGTTGTGTGTGGGCATGACCGTCATCTTCTTCCTGACCGTCCTGGGATCGCACGCCCTGGTCACCGGCGACGCCCTCAGCCCCTCCATCGGCGCCTGGATGCCGCTGCTCGTGCTCGCGCCGCTCGCCGCCTGGCGGGCGCAGCCGATGTGGCAGTAGCCGCGACGCTCACTTCGCCGGAGCGTCGGCGGGCTGCTCCGCCGCGGGAGCCGCCGGCGGCTGCACCGTGCGGGCAGCCAGTTCGATCATCTCGGCCACGGTGACCGGCAGCTGGTCGGCCACGTCGTCAGGTGCCCGCAGAGCCAGCACGGTGCAGACCTCCTGCTTCGGGTCGGCCGACACCCAGATTTCACAGCGTCCAGGCCACCGCTTCCGCTCGACGTTTCCGGCCAGGGTGCTCTCGAACTCCTGCTGCCCCGTGAGCGAGAGCACATCCCAGGTGGCAGGCCCGCCCGCCACGGGCTCGACGCTCCTGCCACGCTCCCAGTCCACCTTGGGGAATGCCTCGTCGCGACGAACCTGCTCCAGGATTGCTGCCTCCACCTCGCTGAACCGTCGCTCGGCGACCGGCACGGCACCGATGGTGAGCACGACGGGCAGCTGCGTGTTGGTGGTCATCAGCATCTTCTCGTACGCCCCGACAAACCCGGGAAACTCTGGAACGAACGGCGGACGCGCGCGGCCCTTGGTGCCGTCGTCCTCCTTGGGCGGCTCCAGCACGGACGGCAGTCGAATCGCGACGCGACCATCCGCGAACTCCGTCGGATCCTTCGCGAGCGGAGCGAAGACTGCAGCGCCACGGAAATCCTGGAGGCGCTGCTGGTAGTCCTGCTCGTACGGACGGGTCGTACATCCGGATCCACATGACACCGCCGTCAGGATCGCGATGAAGAGCGGTGCTGCGCGATGCATGGTCTGCCTCAACGGATCGTCATAGGGATCGTCGGGATCGTCGTATCCAGCGTGAAACGATGGTAACGATTGTGAGGAATTTGGCGGCTGGTCAAGCCGGCGGCAAAAAGCCCGCGACCAGCCGGAAACCTGCCGTCGCCACCGCCTTCCGCACCGGCTTCTCTTCGCCAGACCTTTTTTCTTAACCCCAACCGCC
>JAGWWA010000028.1 GCA_018970605.1 Planctomycetota bacterium
TCCGCGCCGCTGCGACGCGACTTCGAGATCCCGAAGGCCACCGTCGCCGCGACGTAGATCGCCATCACGACCAGGTCGGTCGTCGTGAGGGCGAAGTCGAAGACGGAAGCGATGGGCGGCATGGATGCATTCCCCTGCAGCGCACTCGGCGGCGTGCGACTGAGGGGACAGCATAGCCGTCGAACGTCGGCTTCCGGCGGCCTCGCGAGGCCCTGCTGTGTCACATGAGTATGCGGCTTGCCGTCGCGTGGGCGGGGTTGCCTCGCGGGCCATCAATGGCCGCGTCGGGCCTTCCAGTCGCGATACTCGGCCGACTTCACGAACTCGGCGTATTCCGGCACGCCCTCGAGGTCGGGAAACGGCATGCCGAACCGTCTGGAGATCGTGTCGAGCCAGGAAGCCGTGTCGTCATGCTTGTGCTGATCGAGCGAAATTGCCACGCGGATCCAATAGGGCTGGAGGAGGTCGGGCATCGCTCCGATTGCCGCCTCGATCGAGCCGATGGCCCCGGCATGGTCGCGGGCGCCGAGGCACGCGGCCGCCCGCAGCACGTCGAGGTAGGGGTCGCCGCCGACCCGCTCGTCGAGCCGGTCGATCGCGGCCAGGCATGCTTCGTGCTCCCGCCGAAGCGAGTGAAAGTCGATGGCCACGAGATCGAAAGACGGGGCATCGGGAAATGCGCTTCGCAGTTCGTCGATCGCCCGCGCATGCTCCTCCGCATCGCTCTGTGCCGCCGCGATCGTGCGCACCATCAGGATCGCCTTGCTTCGCTGGAGCGATGGCGGGAGGGCACGAGCGACCTCCAGCACGCGGGCATGGTCGCGGGCGTCGGCGGCCGCGAACACGGCTGTGACGTCGTCGGCGTGGCGGATCAGGTCGCCGTCGAGCCCGGAGGAGTTCTGAAGCTCGGCCGGGGCCTGCTTTGCGGCGGACGTCAGGAAGTAGCGGCGGAGGGTCGCCGAGACCGGTTCTCCGGCGAGATAGGCGTCGATCTCGGTCGCGCGGACGACGTCGCCGCGACGCACGAGCCGGGCGTCGTAATAATTGAGGCCTGACTCCTGCACCATGCGGAACAGGGCATGGCATTCGTCGCCGTCGATGCGGCAGCGGACGAGCGACACGTCACCGCCCCGCTGCTCGGCGCGGGCCAGTTGCCGAACGAGTCCGGATTCGGCGGCGGTCCGCTTCCCCCAGGCGATGAACTGGTCGCGGACGGGTTCCGGCACGCCGAGGTTGCGGGTCGCGGCATCGAAGATGGCATCCCAGTCGATCTTCTCGTTGGCGGCGGCGACGTCGTCGGCGGCGAGCGCCGTGACGAAGTCGTTTCCCCAGCGCTCGGCCTCGCGCACGCTCGGCGTCTGCTCCTCGGCGATCGCCGGCGCTGCGATCCGCAGGGATGCCTCTGCCGGGGGCTGCATCTCGGCTTGCCGGGAGCATCCTCCCGCGACCAGGACGGTTCCACAGCCGGCGAGTGCGGCTCGGCGGAGGCGGTGATGCAGCAGCTGGATCATGGGCATTCTCGGGACGCTCCCGGCAGCGCCGGGGGGAGTTGCCGATGATAGCCCCGGAGCCGGGTTTCCGGCTGTCCGGCCGGAACGCCGTCGGCGGATGACGCTGGACACGGCGTCTGATGGCGGTTCGCCCCACGCCTCACGCCGTTGGGCTTGGACGTGCCGTGGCGCGATGGACAAGCCGAAGGCCGTACGACGCGTCACACGTGATCCTGAGGCGTTCCTGCGGCGGTGTCACTCCGCCAGGAAGCCCCGAGCGGGAGCGAGGGGATCCGGGGCTGTGCATGATGAGGCTTGTTTTGGCCGCCGGGCGTCATCCCCTCGCTGGCGCTCGGGGCTTTTTGAGCGCGGGTCAGGAAGCGAGGCTCGTTCAGGAAGCCCCGAGCGAGAGCGAGGGGATCAGGCGTGGCGGCTGCGAGCGACGCGTGCCGATCTGCGGAGCCGTTCCCTTCGCTTCCGCTCCGGGCTTTGAGGGTTCCATGAAAAAACGCGCGAGGATCACGTGTGACGCATATGCATAGAAGGCGTCGGGCGAATCACGCTGGGCGCTGATTCGAGTGGCGGTTCGCCCCACGCCTCACGGCGTTGGGCATGGACGAACGGATGTACGAGCCCGCTCTCACTCGCTCGGGCCGGCCATCGCCACTTCGCTGGTCACGTTTTCGAGATACTGGCGGAAGTTGTGGGCGAAGAGGCCCGCGAGCTTCCGCGCGGTCACGTCGTAGGCGGCCTTGTCGGCCCAGGTGGTGCGCGGCACGAGCACCTCGGCCGGCACGCCCGGGCAGGCGGTGATCGCGTCGAGCCCGAACACATCGTCGGCCGCCGCCGGGGCGGTTTGCAGGTCGCCCGAATGGATCGCATCGATGATCGCGCGGGTGATCGGCAGCTTCATCCGCTGGCCGATGCCATACGAGCCGCCGCTCCAGCCGGTGTTCACCAGCCAGACGTTCACCTTGTGGCGACGGATCTTCTCCGCGAGGAGCCCGGCATACTTCATGGGATGCCAGACCAGAAACGGCCCGCCGAAGCAGGGCGAGAAGGTCGCCTGCGGCTCCGTCACTCCCATCTCGGTGCCCGCCACCTTCGCCGTGTAGCCGCTGATGAAGTGATACATCGCCTGGGCGGGCGAGAGACGGCTCACCGGGGGCAGGATCCCGAAGGCGTCGCAGGTGAGGAAGATCACGTCGGACGGATGACCCGCCACGCAGGGGATCTTCGCGTTGCTGATGAAGTCGATCGGGTAGGCCCCGCGGGTGTTCTGCGTGATGCTCGTGTCGTGGAAGTCGACGTGGTGGCTGTCCTCGTCGTAGACCACGTTTTCGAGCACCGAACCGAACCGGAGCGCCTGGAAGATGTCGGGCTCCGTCTCGGGGGCGAGGTCGATGGCCTTGGCGTAGCAGCCACCTTCGATGTTGAAGATGCCCGAGTCGCTCCAGCAGTGCTCGTCGTCGCCGACCAGGAGCCGCTTCGGGTCGGCTGAGAGCGTCGTCTTGCCGGTGCCCGAAAGCCCAAAGAGCAGCGACGAGACGCCGGTCTCGCGGTTGGCGGTGGCCGAGCAGTGCATCGAAAGGATGTTGCGCTTGGGCGCGAAGTAGTTGAGGAGCGTGAACACGCCCTTCTTCATCTCGCCGGCATACTCGGTGCCGAGGATCACCATCTCCTTGGACTCGAGCGACAGGTCGATGCTCGTCTTCGACGTCATCCCGTGCGTCCGCTGGTTGGCCGGAAACCGGCCGGCGTTGTAGATCACGGCGTCGGGGTCGCCGAAGTCGGCGAGTTCCTCCTTCGTGGGCCGGATCAGCATCGTGTGCATGAAGAGAGCGTGGTACGGTCGCGAGCAGATCACCCGGACCTTGAGCCGATGGGCAGGGTCCCAGCCGGCGAAGGCGTCTACGCAGTAGAGAATGTCCCGGGTGTTGAGATAGTCCTTCGCCCGCTCCAGATTGATCAGGAATGTCTCCTCGTCGATCGGCACGTTCACGCTGCCCCACCAGACGTCGTGCTCGCTCGCGGGGTTTCGCAGGATCCGCTTGTCTTTCGGCGAGCGACCCGTCTTCTCGCCCGAGTAGGCGATCAGGGCGCCGGAGTCGGCGATCGCGCTGCGGGCGTCGATGCGGAGGGCCTCCGCGTAGAGTTCGGCAGGCGCGAGGTTGCGACGGACGTCGGCGACGGTGATGCCGTGGGCGGAGAGATCGATGCGGCGCATGGTGGGTTCCCGTGGGGCCAAGTCGGATGAGCATCATATCGGGTCAGGCCACGAGCCCCGTCGAAGCCCAACGCCGTGAGGCGTGGGGTGCGGCCACGACAGACGCGGCGTCTTCTCGACCGCGCCCGAGGCCTTCTACGCGTCACACGTGATCCCGAGGCGTTCCTGCGGCAGTGTCAGTCCGCCAGAAAGCCCCGAGCGGGAGCGAGGGGATCACGCGTGGCGGCGGCGAGCGACGCGTGCCCATCCGCGGCGCCGTTCCCATCGCTTCCGCTCCGGGCTTTGAGGGTTCCGTGGACCAACGCGCGAGGATCACATGGGAACGTTAGTTCACGTGCGGCAGTACAGGTGCGGCCCAGGCTCCGCGAGTTGCTCGACAGCCCTCATGGCTGACGGTCCGTTGCCGGTTCCGACGTACCTGCTTAGACTTTGAGGGTCAGGAGAGAGTCGCAAGACCGCCGAAGGCTGAACGCTCAGGCAAACGGACTGACACCAGACCTGTTGGAGAGCGGCGTCGCCTACGGCGGCGTCCACCGAAGGGGCAACCCGCGGGCCGACGCCCGCGGCGAATCTCTCAGGTTCCAGGACAACAGGGTTCCGAGTTTTTTGCTGCCGTTCCGGCGTCAGCGAGAGGAACCCGTCGATGTCGTCCACGCTCGCCCCCCCTGCTCCATCCGCCGCTTCCCATCGCACCGCGTCGTCACTCGACGTCCTCGAACACGCGACTGAGTTTCGCGGTCGGCACATCGGACCGAGCCCAGCTGATCAGGCCGCGATGCTCGCCGCCGTCGGGGCCTCCTCGCTCGACAACCTGCTCGACGAGATCGTGCCGGCTTCGATTGCCCGCCGAACGGCCATGCGGCTGCCCGCCGCCCTGACCGAGGCCACGGCCCTCGCCGACCTCAGGCGCATTGCCGGCAAGAACCGGCTGCTCACGAGCTTCATCGGTCAGGGGTATCACGCCTGCCACACGCCCACCGTGATCCTGCGAAACATCCTCGAGAATCCGGCGTGGTACACCGCCTACACACCCTACCAGGCCGAGATCAGCCAGGGCCGGATGGAGGCGCTCGTCAACTTCCAGACGATGATCTGCGACCTCACCGGCATGCCGATCGCCACCGCGTCGCTCCTCGACGAGGCGACGGCCGCGGCCGAGGCAATGACGCTGGCGAAGCGGACGAGCGGATCATCGAGCCCAGCGTTCCTCGTCGATGCAGGCTGCCATCCCCAGACGATCGAGGTGCTCCGAACCCGTGCCGAGCCACTCGGCATCGAGGTCGTGGTCGGTGACGCAGCCGCCCTGCTCGACGGCACCGACTGCTTTGGCGTGCTCGTGCAGGTGCCCGCCACCGACGGTCGCGTCGGCGACTGGCGGGCGTTTACGGAGCGGGCCCACGCGCGGAAGGCGGCGGTCGTGGTGGCGGCCGACCTGCTGGCCCTCACGCTGATCACGCCGCCCGGCGAATGGGGGGCCGACATCGTCGTCGGCACGACGCAACGCTTTGGCATGCCGATGGGCAACGGCGGCCCGCATGCCGCCTATCTCGCCTGCCGCGACGAGTTCAAGCGGTCGCTGCCGGGCCGGCTCGTGGGGGTGAGCATCGACACGCACGGCCGGCCCGCCTACCGGCTCGCCCTCCAGACCCGCGAGCAGCACATCCGCCGCGAGAAGGCCACCTCCAACATCTGCACCGCGCAGGTGCTGCCGGCCGTGGTGGCGAGCATGTATGCCGTCTACCACGGCCCCGAGGGTCTCGCCCGGATCGCCCGCCGCGTGGCCACGTTTGCAGGCATCCTGGCGGCGGGCCTCGAGCAACTCGGATTCGGGCTGCGGCACGCCCAGGCCTTCGACACGCTCGCCGTGCAGACCGGCGGCAAGACGGATGCCATGCTTGCCCGGGCCCGCGAGGCCGGGATGAACCTGCGGCGGCTCGACGACACCACGATCGGCATCGCGCTCGACGAGACGACCACGCGGGATGATCTCACGCGGCTCTGGAAGGTGTTTGCGGCGCCGGGAGTGACGGTGCCCACGGTCGAGTCGCTCGCATCGGCCGCGCCACGGCTGCCTGCTGGTCTTGCCCGCACGAGCCCCTTCCTCACGCATCCGGTGTTCACGAGCCACGCCAGCGAGACGGCGATGCTCCGCTACATCCGCTCGCTCTCCGACAAGGACCTCGCGCTCGACCGCGGCATGATTCCGCTGGGCAGCTGCACGATGAAGCTCAACGCCACGAGCGAGATGATCCCGATCACCTGGCCCGAGTTTGCCAACGTCCATCCTTTCTCGCCCGCCGACCAGCGGGAGGGATATGCCATCCTCGATCGCCAGCTCCGCGAGTGGCTCTGCGAGGCGACCGGCTATGCGGGCATCAGCCTCCAGCCCAACGCGGGCAGCCAGGGGGAGTATGCCGGCCTGCTCGTGATCCGCGCCTGGCAGAAGGCCCGCGGCCAGGGGCACCGCACCGTCTGCCTGATCCCGTCGAGCGCTCATGGCACCAATCCGGCGAGTGCCCAGATGGTGGGCATGGAGGTGGTGGTCACCGGCTGCGACGAGCGGGGCAACGTCGATCTCGCCGAACTGAAGGCGAAGTGCGAGCAGTATTCCGACCGGCTGGCGGCGGTGATGATCACGTATCCGAGCACGCACGGCGTGTTCGAGGCCGACGTGAAGGAACTCTGCGAGATCGTCCACCGGCACGGCGGCCGGGTGTATGTGGACGGCGCCAACATGAATGCGCTGGTCGGCACGGCGGCACCCGGCAGGTTTGGCGGCGACGTCAGCCACCTCAATCTCCACAAGACCTTCTGCATCCCTCACGGCGGCGGCGGCCCTGGGGTAGGCCCCGTGTGCGTGGTCGAGGACCTCGTCCCGCACCTCCCCGGCCATGCCACGGGTGGCGTGCCGGTGAACGACGTGGGCGCGGTGTCGGCCGCGCCGCTGGGCAATGCGGCGGTGCTCCCGATCAGTTGGATGTATTGCCGGATGATGGGGGGCGACGGGCTCAGGGAGGCCACGTCGGTCGCGATCCTCTCGGCCAACTACGTGAGCGCCCGGCTTCGCGACCACTATCCCACGCTCTACACGGGCACCAACGGCCGCGTGGCCCACGAGTGCATCCTCGACCTGCGGCCGCTCAAGGAGACGAGCGGCGTGACGGCTGAAGACGTGGCCAAACGGTTGATCGACTATGGCTTCCATGCGCCGACCCTGAGCTTCCCGGTGCCCGGCACCCTGATGGTGGAGCCGACGGAGAGCGAGCCGCTTGCCGAGCTCGACCGCTTCGTGGAGGCGATGATCGCGATCCGCGAAGAGATCCGGCACGTGGAGAACGGCACGTGGCCGCAGGACGACAACCCGCTCAAGCATGCGCCGCACACGGCCGACGACGTGGTCGCGAGCGGATGGCAGCGGTCCTACAGCCGCGAGCAGGCGGCGTTTCCAGTGCCTGCGCTCGTGCGGCAGAAGTATTGGCCGCCGGTGGGCCGCGTGGACAACGTCCACGGCGACCGCAACCTGTTCTGCAGCTGCGTGCCGGTGTCGGCCTGGGCCGAGTAGCGACGGGGATGCGCCGCGTCGGTCGCAGCGCGCGCACAGAAAACGTTGGGCGCGAGCGAGGGGATGACGCGTTGCTGTGGTCGCGAGCCATGTGGTTTGCGACCGTGGATCCCCTCGCTTCCGCTCGGGGCTTCCTGGCGGAGTGGCGCGCAGAAAACGTTGGGCGCGAGCGTGGGATGACGCGTTGCTGTGTTCGCGAGCCATGTGGTTTGCGACCGTGGCTCCCCTCGCTCCCGCTCGGGGCTTCCTGGCGGAGTGGCACACAGAAAGCCCCGAGCGCCAGCGAGGGGATGACGCGTCGCTGATTCGTCGGAGACGCGCTGCTGATTCGTCCCAGCATGTGCCCGTTTCGTCCCAGGCGCGCCCGATTCGTCCCAGCCTGAGCCCGATTCGTCCCAAATTGCGCATCGCGTTTTTTTTGGGCGTGGTTCTCGTATGTTCCGGATGGTGAGCGCTGATGCATCGTGCGGGGGGCCACACCCACGAACGGCGATTCGCTCACCGCGTTCAACCCATCACTGAACCAGATCTGACGATGTTCCATCCAGGAGACGATGCGATGAAAAAGATCCTCACGACTCTCGCCGCGTGCATGGCGATCGGCATGGCGTTGCCGTCTCCGGCGCCTGCCGCCTCCACGTGGACGAGCAATCCCGCCGATCAGGGCGTGCTCGTGTCGATCCTGGGCACCGGCTCCAACTGGACGACGTCGCAACCGCTCCGCGACGGCGACATGATCCGGATCACCGGCACCTGGGGCGGTGCCAACATGGGCTCCGCGAACACCTATTACTACGCCGTCGGCGACGGCGCCACCTCGGGCACCTTCTCCCGCTGGTCGCAGTCTCCGGGCGCAACCACCTTCACGCCCAGCGCCGCTGCGAACAATCCGGTGCCCGCCATCAAGGTGCCGACGTGGTACACCGCCGGCAACTGGGTCGGAGGCGCTCCGAACGGCGTCGGCGCCGAGGCGGTGATCGCCACGAACACGTCCACCTGGGCCATCGCGATCGACCGAAACGTCACGCTCGGTTCGCTCACGGTCAACACGAGTGTCGTGAGTTCGATCACCAACGTGTCGGGGACGACCACCTTCCCGTTCACCCAGGCAGGCCTGAGCCTGCTCGCCACCACCCGCAGCGCCACGCCCGTGTCGAGCCTGACGTTCGCCACGGCTGCGGGCACGCCCACCGTGACGGTGCTTGGCGGCAATGCCTTTTCGTTCAGCGAAGACGTGCTCACCGGGGCCACGCCCGGCAACGCGAGCGGCAAACTGCTCATCGAAGGCACCCAAGGCCTCGTGATCGACAATCAGAATCCGGTGCAACCTCCGATCGTGATCTCCACGGGCACGGTCTACGCGCCCGGTGCAGTCCGCTTCGGCTTCGGCCTCGACTGGACCAGGTTCAGCGGCGACCTCACGCTCCAGCAGGGCGTGTTTCAGCCCCTCGCCGGCGGCTCGCTCAACAACAACCTGAGTGCGCTGCCGCTCAAGAGCAAGGTGATTCTCGGTACGGGCACCAACACCGCCCGGATCGATATCGTCAACTCGGCGGCCCGGCCGGTGATCCGCGGCCTCGAGAGCACGAGCCCCAATGCATCGGTCGTGAACACGACGGGCACCAACTCCGAGGCGATCGAGGTCGGCTCCTACGGCCAGGCGTCGGACGTGTTCACGTTCGCCGGCAACATCGGCGCCACGGGCACGACGGCTTCGAATGCCGTACGGTTCTTCAAGGACGGCCCCGGCACGCAGTTCCTGACCGGCACGAACCAGATGGACGGTTTCGTCGCCAATACCGTGCTCGTGGGCGTGAACGGCGGCAAACTCTCCCTGGGCACGACCGGCCAGATGGGCTCGCTCGTCGGCGGCGTCTACACGACCAACACCAACGCCTCCTTCGCCATCAAGAACGGCGAGTTCGCGCTGTCGGGCGTCGGCGTGGCCGCTCCGCGGGCCCAGACGTATTCGGGCGCGCTGCTCTTCGGCGTCATTGCCCCGAATACGACGGCCGTCGATGCCAATCAGACGAGCCGGAGCAGCGGCCTCAACACGTTCACCGTCGAGGCTGATCCCGCCCAGCCGGCGACGCTCACCTTCGGCTCGGTCCGCAATCGCAACTTCGTGGTCGCAAGCAGCACGACGCCGAACCTCAACGGCGCCACGATGCTCTACCGCGGCACGAACCTCGGCTCGGGCACCGGTGTCGCCGGCGTGGCATCGATCGTGTTCACGGCCGCGCCCACAACGGGCACAGCGGGGTATCTCAACGCAGTGAGCGGAAGCACCGCCGCCCTCGGCACGCCCCAGGCCCCGGTGCTCAAGGGGGCTCTGGCCGACACCTCGGCCACTGGTAATGGTGCGGGATTTGCCACCTACCAGGCCTCGACCGGGGTCCGCCTGCTCGACCCCACGACGGAGCAGACCGCCGTGGCCAGCGGCGCGGCCTACAACTCGGCATCGGCGAACGACAACATTCGGCTCACGCTCGCCGCCGATGAGGCGATCACCGGCCACTCGAGCAACACCCTGCAGATCGCCAACTCGAGCGGCGCCTCGCGAACCGTCACCAACGCCGGCACTGGTCTCTACGCCGCCAACGGCCTGCTCTTCAGCGGTGCCAACCCGATCGTGCTCACCGGCGGCGGGATCACGGGCATCGCCGGCACCAGCGGCGAAGACGTGGTCATCCACTCGATCAACACCGGCGGCGTGACGATCCAGACGCCCGTGACGAACACCGGCACGAATACGCCCTCCCGCCCAGGCTGGATCGTCTACAACGGGCCCGGCAACTTCCGGCTCGAGGGCGCGCAGACGCTCGGCCAGTCGGCCGTGTCAGGGACGTTCTTCGGCGGCATCGCCTTCAACGGCACGGGCACGACCACGATCGCCTCGACGATCGTGAGCAGTTCGTTCGTCTACGTGAACAAGGGCACGGTCAGGCTCGATACGGGCGCCTCGTGGACCAACACGCCTCGCCTCCAGGTCGCGGGGGGCGCCACATTTGACCTCAATGGCGTCACCGCCACGGGCTCGACGAACCGGTTCTCCGACATCGCCCCGGACTGGCAGGTATCCGGTGCCGGGGCCGGCTACATGCCGGTGGGCGGCGAGGTGACGAACTCCGGTACCGCCACGGTGGACCTCGTGCTCGCGAGTTCCGGCGGCGCCGCCTCGCAGCCCTTCTACGGCGTGATCTCGGGCAACCTGAATCTCATCGTGGACAAGGGCAGCAGCAACACCCAGTCGCTGGGCAATGCCAACACCTACACCGGCAACACGTTCATCCGCTCCGGGGTGCTCAATATCGCCCGTGGCGGCAAGCTGCCGGCCACGACGGTTGTGACGCTCGGCAGCCTAACGTCGGCCACGACGGCGACGCTCACCATGGGCGACGGCAACGGCAGCACCAACGGCCCGACCCGCATGGAGATCGCCGGGCTCTACAACATCGGCACCGGCACGAACTCCGTGCAGAACCAGGGTGCCAACATCAGCCAGCTCACGCTCAACATCGCGGCGGGCGTCAATAATGTGTACTCGGGGAACCTGGGCGCCGACGTCGTGACGACCGGCAGCACGCAGAATCTCTTCGGCCTCCGCAAGATCGGCTCGGGCACCTTCGAGCCCACCGGGGCGATCGTGAACTACTCCGGCGGTACGGTGATCGAAGGGGGCGTGTTCCGGATCTCGTCCGACTCGAAGCTCGGCCAGATCGGGTCGCTCACCGGCACGGCCGGCAGTTCCGGCTCCCCGTTGGCCCCGATCTCGGCCTTCCCGAACAGCCTGATCCTCAACGGTGGGGCGCTCCAGGCCACCACGACCGCCAACTTCGTGCTCAACTCGAAGCGGGGCATCGGCCTCGGCCCGACCGACGGCGGCACCGGCGGCACGGGCACGATCACCGTCGATCCGGGCGTGACGGTCACCTACGGCGGCATCATCGCCTCGGCCGGCAACACGGGCACGCAGACGTTCGTGAAGAACGGCCTGGGCGAGCTGGTGCTCACCGGGTCGAACACGTTCACGGGCGTCACGCAGGTGCTGGCCGGCACGCTCAGCGGCACCGGCTCGCTCGCCAGCAGCGTGTCGGTGGCCTCGGGTGCGTTCCTCGCGCCGGGCGTGGGCGGAATCGGCAACTTCAACGTGGCCGGCGGTGTGACGATGGCCGGCACGTTGTCGGTCGGGGTGGACACCATCGGCGCCGGCGTCAGCGATCTGTTCAGCGTGGGCGGCGTCCTTGACCTCTCGGCTGGCACGTCGGCGATCGACTTCAGCGTGCTCGGAGCGCTCGACGACCCGGCCTACGTGTTTGCCAGCTACGGCTCGCTCAACGGCACGTTCGGCACGGTTTCGAACCTTCCGACGGGCTACACGATCGACTACGGCTACCTGGGCAACTTCATCGCCCTCGTTCCGGTTCCGGAGCCGACGACGATCTCGACCCTGGGATGTGCGGCGGCGCTGGCCCTGTTTATCGGAAGCCGCCGACGCGGCTGAGCGGGCCGAGCAGAAACCACGCGCCGGCGGCGATCTGCACGAGCAGGGCGATGAGCCCCGCTCGCGGGTCGCCGCTGGCGAGCTGCACCCCGCCGAAGGCGAGGCTTGCCGCGAAACCCGCGAGCTTCGTGCCCACCTGCATGACGCCGAAGGTGACTCCTTCCCTGCCCTCCGGCGCGAGCGCCGCGACGGAGGCGCGAATGACGCTCTGAATGCCGCCGAGCACCAGGGCCAGGAGGACCGCGAGGGCGTGGAGTTGGCCCGGCGTCTGGATGAACCAGGCCAGCACCAGGACCGCCATCCAGCCGCCGAGGCAGACGCCGGCCGCCGGCCGCCGGCCGTATCGCGCCGAAAACCAGCCGATTCCGAGGGCGCCGGGCAGCGCCACGGCCTGCACCAGAAGCACGAGCCGCACGAGTGCGGGCCCATCGAGATCGAACTGTTCGAGCGCCAGGCTCGAAAACTGCGCGATCGCCGTCTGCACCGCGCCCAGGGCGAGCATCGACCCGAGCAGCACCACACCGAGCCGCGGGCCTGCAGCGGTCGCGGGCTGCGCGAGGCTGCGGGCGAAGTCGAGAAGCTCCCTGCCCGAGGTGGCGGCATGCCGCTCCCGCTCGTTCTCGCCAAATTGGGCGATCGCCGCAGGCAGCGAGAACACGAGCCACCACGCGGCGGTGACGGCGAAGGCGAGCCGCAGGCCGCCGGCGGCCGTGAGGCCGAGGCGGTCGTGCGCCGCGACGAGCGCCGTGGCGATGACCAGCGCGATCGCCCCGCCGGCATAGCCGGCCGCGAAGCCAAAGGCGGAGAGCCGGTCGGCATCACGGTGGCCGGCGACACGCGGCAGCAGGCTGCCAGTGAAAACCTGCGCGAGGTCGAAGCCCACCGCGGCGGCGACGATCGCCATCACCACCGCCGGCCGGGCGGAGGAAGGAGCCGCCGCGAGCGCGACGAGGCCTCCCGCTCCGATGACGGTGCTCACGATCAGAGCCCTCTGGTGCGCGTGGCGGCGATCGGCCCAGGCCGCGGCCCAGGGCGCGAGCACCGCGGAGGCGAGCATCGCGGCGGCCAGCGTCCAGGCCCAGATCACGCCAGCGGGCATGCCCCAGCCGCCTGCCGGGAACACGACCTTCTCCACGTACGCCACCACGAGCGTGATCAGCACCGTGGAGAATGCGCTGCCCGCCCAGTCGAGGAGGATCCAGGCGAGGCGGGCGAAACCCGCCCCGCGGGCCGGCGGCTGCCGAGACGGATCTGCATCGGGTGTCATAGGGTTTTCATGCGTTGCGAGTGACAGCCGATCGGACGTGAGGCCGTGGGCGAACCGCGGTGGACACGGGGTTTGGCGATCGTGCACCCCACGCCTCACGGCGTTGGGCTTGTACGAACGGACGTGGGGGGATCACCTGCGGTCCGTTCGAGCCGGCCTACGGCTCGCAGAGCCAGCGGAGCAAGGATTCTGCCGACGGCGTGCCCGGTCGGTCCATCCGTTCCGCGAGCCACGCCGCCAGGCAGAGAAACGCAACCGCCCAGGCGATCGCGGTGGGCACCGGTGTGGCCACCTGCCAGAACGCGTCTGGGTCGCCGGCGGCGACGAAGCCGACAAGCCAGAGCGGCCAGACGTGGGCCACGTGGTGGAGGATGTAGAGCGTGAGCGAGTGGCGGCTCATCGCGCCGGCGATGGAGGTCAGCCAGCCCGGGCCGCCGCTCCGACCGTCGATCGCGCGGTGCAGGATCGTGGCCAGCACGACGCCGCCGCCGATCGTGCCGAGCACATAGGCCGTGGTGGGTGGGAACATGGCCCAGAGTCGGTCGTGTGTGATCAGCCTCGCGGGCACGAGCGGTCGCACGGCCATCACCACGCCCGCCACGGCGAGCAGGATGCCGCCGATGGCGAGGGCTTCGCGGGGTCGGCGGTCGGCGTCATGGCCGTAGATCCACGGCGCCGCCACGAAGCCGGCGAGCGGCAGTGCCAGCCACGGGAACACGGGGAAGTAGCCGGTCGCGAGGTAGCCGGTGAGGACGTCGGCGAGCGTGAAGTCGTAGTCGTAATAGCCGGCCGCCCAAAAGGCCCGGTAGTCGGCGACGGCCCTGAGAACCGGCGCGAGGCCGACCAGCAGTCCGCAGGCGACGACGGCGACGGCCGGAGGCGTTCGCCGGGCGACGTCGAGGGCCAGCATCGCCGTCCCGATCAGCGTGAGGATGTCCCAGTTGAAGACGTCTTCCGGCATCCAGACAAGCACGTTGAACGCGAAGCCGAACAGGATCAGGAACAGGCCACGGCGGATGGTGATCTTCGAGAGTTCCTCCGAGTCGCGGCCCCGCGCGGCCTGCGCGTCGGCCCAGAGGCGGTAGCTAACGCCCGAGAGAAACGTGAACAGCGGGGCGGCGAAGCCGGTCGGCATCCACCAGTAGCGGTTGGCACCGATGAACGGGCCGCTCTCGATGTTGTAGGAACCGGCGAGGTTTTCGACGAAGTGGACGAGCGTCATCAGGACGATGGCGGCCGTCCGGAGCAGGTCGATCGACGCCAGCCGCGTCGTCGCGCGTCGACCGGTCATGGCGTGTGGTTCGCCAGCAGGTCGATCGTGATCAGGACGACCTCGGCCGCGAGCAGGAGGATGATCACCCACTCGAGTGTGAGGTGCCGCCGCGACGAGACGAACTCCGCCACGCGGTCGCCGCAGCCCGAATAGACCCTCTCCAAGAGGTCGGCCTGCTCGGCGGCATGCTCCAGCCGCTCCACCACCCGCGTGCGGTCGCGGAGCCGCTCGCCGAGCTGTCCGGCGAGCGTCGGGGGCTGTGGCGCCGGTCGCTGCAGCACGGGCGCAAGCACCGCCAGCCGGCGGCGGAGCGAGATGGCTGCGGTGAATCTGGCCGAGAGCTCCTTCCGTCGCGACAGCGCGTGATCGTCGGCCTCGAAGGCGACGGCCGAGTCGCGGTCGACGTGCGGGAGCGCCGCGGCGATCTCCCGCTCGATGTCACGCAGTTCGGCCTCGCGGTCGGCAAACTCGATGATCGCCGACCGCATCGCGGCGAGCCGATCGGTCGGACCGATGGCTGCGGCGCGGCGCGGCCCCCAGACCACGTGGGTCCCGTAGAGCGGCACCGTGAGCGGCGGGTCGCCGCCCGGCGCGGCGGCCGAAACCCACGATGCCGCCCGGCCGACGAGTTCCGCGATCACCGCGTCGTGGGTCGCCGCCTCGACCGTCGGGATCGTCACCAGGGCGAGCTCGAACACGCCGCCACCGGCCAGCGGCATCCGCTCGACGGCGGTGTCCGGCGGGAGTCCGACCACGGGGATCGTGCCGGAGTCGGCGAGCTGTTCGTGCGTGGTGATCATGCAAGTCCTTGTGCGGCACTGTCAGCCGAGGTCTGCCGCCAGCCAGCCCGCCACGTGGTCCGCGGAGTCGAGGACGCCGTTGAGGGTGCTGTCATAAAGATAGTCTCCCACGACGAAGCAGCGGGGATGCCCCGTCGGATCGGGCTGGTGCCGGCGATCGATCCCGGGCGCACGCCAGCCGCCGGGCAGCGCGCTGACCGCGCCGGTCCAGCGGTGCACCCGGGCCTCAAGCAGGTGGCGCCGGGCGTCGCCGAGCCATCCCGGGAGGGCGTCGATCGCCGCCGCCACGAGCGCGTCGTCGTCGCGGACGGCCCAGTCCGCCGCGGCCGCGCCGCCGAGAAGCCAGCCGAGCACGCCGAATCGCGGCTCGGGTTCGCGGGCCGACTCGTCGTACAGGCAACAACCGCCGAAGGCGTCGAGCATCAGGTAGCCTCCGTCGATCCGGCTTCGCCAGAACGGCTGATCGAACAGCGCCGTCACGCGGAGGTAGTGGGCCGGATGATCGAACCTCGCCACGTGGCGGCGGATCCCGGCTGCGAGGCCGTCTCCGGCGAACCGCACCGCGGCGAGGTGCTGCAGCGGCAGCGCGACCACCACCGCGTCGAAGAGCTCGTCGGCCTCGCCGCCGCGATCGGTGGCCACGTGGAACCGGCCCTCCTCCGCCGCCTTGATCTCCATCACCCTCGTGCTGAGACGGATGTCGGCGTCGATCCTTGCCACGAGGGCGTCGATGAGCTGCTCGTTGCCGCCGGCGATGCAGTACAGCCGCATGTAGGCGGGGTCGTTCATCAGGTAGTTCTGCAGGCCGTAGGAGACGCTCGTCAGGTCGGGCTCCGTGGCGAGGTCACTGTGGATCATCGCCTCCAGGTAGCGGCGGGCCGCCGGGTGGCGGATGCGGTCGAGGACGCCGGTGAACGGCCCGGCTGCGTCGGACGTGGCCTCGTCGGAGGCGTAGAACTCGCGGGGCGTCATCGTGCCGCGGGCGCGGAGATCGAAGTCTTCGATCGCGCGGCGGGCGTCGCTGCCGAGCACGTCGCCCAGATCGTCGAGGTTCGCAACGGCAGAGCCGTCCATCACCACCGTGGCGCCCCCGAGCGGCGTGGTGGGCAGTCCCAACTCGGCGACGAGCTCGCGGAGGGGATCCTCGCCGACGGGTGTGTAGTCGTAGAGTTCGGCCGCACCGGCCTCGTAGTGGACCGGCGCCGCGGCGAACGAGGGGGTGAGCACCTTGCCCCCAAGGCGGCCGCTTGCCTCGAAGACGGTGATGCGGAGGGGGCGCTGGGCCATCCGCTGCAGAAACAGCGAGGTGAGCAGGCCGCCGGGACCCCCGCCCACGATGGCAATCCTCGGGATCGCCGCCGAGTCGATGTCCGGATGGGGCATGATCATCCGGATTCAACGGCCAAACGGCCGTCTGGTTGCGGTCAGTCGGCAGCCGGGGCGGCCGTCCACAGATGGAGCGTCCGCTCGCTGGGCACCCCGTACACCACCTCGATCGGCAGCGGCGCGGCCGGGGCCACGTCGCCGTCCACGGGCTTCATGGCCGTGATGGCCACCGCCGAGGGGGCGGGCTGCGAATCCCGGTTTGAATCACGGCTGGTGGACCAGACCCAGGCGGCGATCCCACACGCGGCGATCGCGGGCGCGAGGGCGTAGGCGGGGCGAGGGCCCCAAGTCGGGCGGCTGGACGAGTGCATGACGGACGATCGCAGAGGAGGAGACCAGGCGGCTGCCCGGTCATGGCCACGGCGGAAGTCTACCCGCGCCTCGGCGGCGGCGCCGCTCGAGCAGCCCCATGACCCTGCCGGTCGTGCCGGTCATGCGGTCAGGCCGACGGGGCGGAAGGCGTCCACGTCGAACAGTCCCATCGGCCCGACCTTCAGTGACGGGATCACGAGCAATGCCATGAAGGAGAGCGTCATGTACGGGGCCGCCAGCCGCGAACCGAGCGCCTTGGCCCGGCGGTCGATGTCCGAATAGGCCGCGGCGACCTCCTGCCCCGGCCGGTTGGACATCAGCCCGGCGATCGGCAGCGGCAGCACCGCGTCGCCGTCCGGCCCCGCGACCGAGAGCCCGCCTCGCGATTCGATCACGAGGTTCACCGCGCGGGTGAGCTCGGTGTCGGTCGCGCCGACCGCCACGATGTTGTGCGAGTCGTGCGACACGCTCGACGCGATCGCCCCCCGACGCAGCCCCACGTTCCTGATGAAGGCCACCGCTGGAGGACGATCGTCGTAGCGATCGACGACGGCGATCTTGAGAACGTCGTTCGCCGGGTCGGCCATCATCCGCCCGTCGGCCACCGGAACGGGCAGCCGGACGGATCCCGTGACGAGCTGGCCGTCGAGCGCCTCGATCACCCGCACCGTCTCGGTGGGGGCCGCGGACGACGAGGCGATCGCGAAGTCGTCGGGTCGCTTCGATCGCGCGTCGAACCGGTTGGGCGACAGCGACTCGACTCTCGGCCAGACGGTGACGCCGTCGGCCGCCGCGAGCCGGCCTTTCACGAACACGCGACGGATGCGGAGAGCCTCGAGGTCGTCCACCTCGAGGAAATCGCCGCGATCTCCGGGCTGCAGGAGCCCCACGGGCAGACCGTAATGCCGCACGGGATTGACGCACGCCGCCTGCAGGGCGTCGAAGAGGTCGCTGCCGCGGGCCCGCGCCCGGCGGACGAGCTGGTCGATGTGTCCGAGCAGCAGCTGGTCGGGGTGCTTGTCGTCGCTGCAGAGCATCACGCGGTCGGGGTGCGAGTCGATCAGGCTGGCGAGGGCATCGAAGTTGCGGGCCGCCGAGCCCTCGCGGATCAGGATCTTCATGCCGAGGCCGATCTTCTCGACCGCCTCGTCGAGGTCCACGCACTCGTGGTCGGTGGTGATTCCGGAGGCCACGTAGGCGGCCGCTGCGGCGCCGCGAACCCGTGGGGCATGGCCGTCCACCGGCTTGCCGCGGGCCTTCGCCGCGGCGATCTTGGCGAGCACGCCCTCATCGCCGGCGATCACGCCGGGATAGTTCATCATCTCGGAGAGATAGCCGATTTCCGGGCGGTCGAGCAGCGCCGCCACGCCGGCAGCGTCGATCACCGCCCCCGCGTGGTCGAAGGGCGTGGCGGGCACGCAGGAGGGCGCGCCGAAGTGAAACGTGAACGGCGACTGGCGGGCGTCGTCGAGCATGAACTCCACGCCCGGGATGCCCAGCACGTTGGCGATCTCGTGGGGATCGGAGACGGTGGCCACCGTACCGTGGGCGACGGCCAGCCGGGCGAACTCGGCCGGTGGAAGCAGCGAACTCTCCACGTGCACGTGGGCATCGACGAATCCGGGCAGCAGCCAGGTGGGGTGAGCTACTGGGTCGTCGGCGATCGCCTCGATCCGGCCGTCCGCGATCGTGAGCGTGGCAGGCCTGATCGACCGGCGCAGGGGGTCGACGAGGTTGCCCGAGATGGTCCACGGTCCGTCGCGGTGGATGTCGGGGTGGTCACCCATGGCGGCATCTTACCGCAGACGGCCGCCGGCGTGGTCGATCTCCGTGGCATCTGCCATGATGCGATGACGCGGGCGGGCAGCTCGCAGGAGGAAACGCGACCGATGCGCTGGTTCTGGATCGACCGCTACGACGAGTTCGTCCGCTGCAAGCGGGCCGTCGCCATCAAGACGGTGACGCTGTCGGAGGAGCATCTCCACGACCATTTTCCCGGGGCGGCCGTGATGCCGACGTCGCTGGTGATCGAGGGAATCGCCCAGGCGGCCGGCCTGCTGGTGATCGACGCGATCGACTACGCCCGGCAGGTCGTGCTCGCCAAGGTGGCGAAGGCGGAGTTTCTGTTCGACGCGGTGCCCGGCGACGTGCTCCGCTATGAGATCGAGATCCAGCAGATCGGCGAATCGGTCTCGATCGTGAAGGCCACGAGCACGTCGGGTGGCCGGCCGCATGGGGAGGCGGAACTGGTGTTCGGGCATCTCGTGGAGGGCGAGATGGTGCCGAAGTTGATGTCGAAGGCCGAGCTGATGGAGTGGCTCGATTCGCTTCGCGTGTTCGAGGTGGGCACCGAACCCGACGGCAGCCCGATCATCTACGACCGCCTCCCGCACGTAACGTGACCGATTCAGGAAGCCCCGAGCGGAAGCGAGGGGATCCGGGGTTGCGAATGATGAGGCTTGTTCTGGCCGCAGGGCGTCAACCCCTCGCTGGCGCTCGGGGCTTTTTGGGTGCGGGTCAGGAAGCGTTGAGCGGGAGTGTGACCGGTTCAGGAAGCCCCGAGCGGAAGCGAGGGGATTGGGCGATGCCCCTTCAACCCTCGATGCCGGTGCGATACGGGTCGTCGGCCGCGAACCGGAGCGTCGTCTCGGCCGTGAGCCACGCGCGGCCGCGGACGGTCGGGACGAGCACGCCACCCACGCGGCGGATGCTCGCCTCATACACGCCTCCGAGCACGCTCTCCTGCCGCCAGATGCGTCCCTCGGCGAGCTGCCCGTCCTCGAACAGGCAGCCGACCAGCGCGCTGGTTCCCGTGCCGCACGGTGAACGGTCGAAGGCGCCGTCGGGGCAGAGCACGAACGCGCGGCCGTCGTTGCCTGCCTCGCGGGGCGGCCCGAGCAGCACGACGTGATCGATCGCCTCGCCGCCGTCGCCCGCGACGCCACGGGACTCGAGCGCCCGCCGGATCGACCAGGCGCGGACCGTGAGGGCGGGAATCGCCGCGGGCTCGACGGGCAGGCCGTGGTCGTGGCAGAGGAAAAACCAGAGGCCGGAGGTCGCCACGTCGCCGGTGACCCGTACCCCGTCGTCGCAGTCGATCGAGAGCTTCGTATGGATCCGCCGGGGCGGGATGCCGGCGAACGACGCCTCGCCGCCGCCGTGCCACGACACGCCCACCACGCCCGCAGGTGTCTCGAGTCGAAATGAGCCCGGTTCGATGCGGCCAAGGTGCCCGAGCGTGACCGCCAGGCCGATCGTGGCATGGCCGCACATGTCGAGATAGCCGACGCGATTCACGTAGAACGCGCCGACCTGGCATGTGGGATCGGCGGGTGGCAGGAGCATCACGCCCACCATCGCCACCGCGCCCCGTGGATCGCCGACGAGCGCCCGGCGGAGGTGGTCGTATCGCTCGCGAAAGCGGTCGCGGCGCCGGCAGACGCTGCCGTCGCCAAGGTCGAGTCCGGCGACGAGCGAGTCGTCGATCACCACCCGGGTCGGCTCGCCGATCGTGTGGGAGTCGATCACGCGGAGTCGCTCGGGCAGGCCCGCGTGGCTCATCGGGCCGGCACCTGCGGCCGCGTGGCGAGCGCGGTGCGGATGATGCGGAGCACCTCCGCCCGCTCCGCGCCGACGAGCGGCCGGCGCGGGGCCCGCACCGTCTCGCTGCCGAGGCCCACCTCGGCGTCGGCGAGCTTGATGCACTGCACGAGCGTGGGGAGCGTGTCGAGGTGCAGGAGCGGCGTGTACCAGCGGTAGACGTCGCGGGCCTCCTGCCAGCGGCCCGCCATCGCGAGGTCCCAGAGCAGCCGGTTTTCCTCCGGAAACGCATTGACCAGCCCCGACACCCAGCCGACCGCGCCGAGCAGGATGCTCTCGAGCGCGAGGTCGTCCACGCCGCCGAGGATCACGAACCGGTTGCCGGTGAGGTTGAAGAGGTCGGTGATCCGCCGCGGGTCGTCGCTCGACTCCTTCACCGCCACGATCGTGGGCTCGTCGGCGAGCTCGGCGACGTGCTCGGGCTTCAGGTCCACGCCGTACGACACGGGGTTGTTGTAGACCATGATCGGCAGGCCGCTCGCCCGCGCCACCGTGCGGAAATGATGCAGGTTTTCGTGGGGCTTCGCCTTGTAGACCATGCCGGGCAGCACCATCAGGCCGTCGGCCCCAAGCCGCTCGGCCTCGGCCGCCCAGCGACAGGCGCCGCGGGTCGTGTATTCGGCGACGCCGGTGACCACGGGCACGCGGCCCCGCGCGGCCTCGACCCCGACGCGGAGCACCTCCCGCTTCTCCTCGGGATCGAGCGACGTCCCCTCTCCCACCGTTCCCATCACGACGAGGCCATGGATGCCCCCGTCGATGAGCCGTTCGAAGTGCCGCTTCGTGGCGGCGAGGTCGAGCGATTCGTCGGGGTGAAACTCGGTGGTGGCGGCGGCGTAGACGCCCTTCCAGTCGATCGGCATCGGGTAGGGTTCCTGTGCTGCGTGGAGCCGCCGGGGGCAGCCTGCGGGGAGTGTAGGCACAGGACGGCAACCGGTGCTACGGCCGCAGTGCGACGCGGAGATCGGCGCCGATTCTGCCGTACGCCTTACGGCGTTACGCTTCCTGCGGGTTCAGGAAGCCCAATCGCGTGAGCGATGGGGGCTGCGGTCGGGTGCGGCGTCGATGTGGCCGTACGCCTGACGGCGTTACGCCTCCTGCGGGTTCAGGAAGCCCAATCGCGTGAGCGATGGGGGCTGCGGTCGGGTGCGGCGTCGATGTGGCCGTACGCCTTACGGCGTTACGCTTCCTGCGGGTTCAGGAAGCCCAATCGCGTGAGCGATGGGGGCTGCATGGCTCAGAGCGTGGCGAACACGTTCTTCTTGCGCGGCGTCGCCTGCGAGGTCTGTTCCTGGGCGAAGGCTGCGAACGCGAGATCGGCGTTCGAAAACGCATTTGTTGTGCTCGCGGTGGTGGCGGCCGGCGATTGGGAGGCGAGTGGCCCCGCGTCGAAGAGTCCCGGGCCGATGAACTCCACGATGTCGAGCACGTCGATCATGCCGTCGTAGTTAAAGTCGCCGGCGTTCCACGTGCCCGCCAGGCCGGTGTCGAAGCGACCGGACATGAGGATGTTGGCCGCGTCGAGCACGTCGAGTTGGCCGTCGAGATTCGTGTCGCCGGGGCCGGTGTAGCCCACCGTGAACGAGCCGTCGCCGTTGTCGAGCCAGCCGAGCGTGCGGGTGCCGCCGCTGGCGGCCACGGCATTGGACGTGATGCCCCCTGAACCGTTCCACGAGCCGTCGCCGCGGCCTGCCACGAGGCCCGCCACGAGGCTCGCCTGGGTCATCCCCGAGGAGACCGTGAGCGTGGCCCGGTCGATGTCGAGGAGCCCGTCGAACTTGATGAACCCGATCTTGATGCTTGCGAGCCCGACGTCGAGCGAGGCTTTCGCACCGGCGGCGATCTCCAGCCCGCCCGTGCCGAGGGCGGAGACGTTCTTGACGACGAGTTCGCCCGCTTCGACGGCCGTGCCCGCGGTGTGGCTGTTGGCCAGCGAGAGGATCAGTTTGCCCGGGCCCTGCTTCACGATCCGCTGGTTGCCGGTACGGAGCGTGGTGTCGGTCAGCGTCGAGAGCGACGGCACGGTGAGCGTCACCGGCGTGTAGGCCGGCACGGCCGTCACGGTGCTGAACTTCAAGGCCACGCCGACGTTCGGGGTCTGGCCGTTGTTGACCTGCGAGACCAGAGCGGGCGTGGCGTTGTCGTAGCGGAGCGTGTTGGTGCCGCCGCCGCCGTCGAGCGTGCCGGGGAACGTCACCGACGGGCCGGTCATCACGAAGGTGTCGTTGCCGGCCCCGCCCACCACGCGTTCGATGGCGGTGCCGGCATGGATGGCCGAGGCGCCGGGGGCCGTGACGGTCACGCTGCCGAGGCTCACGGTCAGGGCCGTGAGCACGGCCGAGAAGTCCATCGTGTCGGTGCCCTCGCCGGGGTTCTCGATGATGGTGTCGGTGCCGAAGAGGTCGAAGAAGGAGTAGGTGTCGTTGCCGTAGCCGCCGGCGAGCGTGTCGCTGCCCCAGCCGCCCTTGAGCGTGTCGTTGCCGAAGCTGCCGGTGATCGTGTCGTCGTCGTTGCCGCCGTCGAGCAGATCGTCCTGGATCGAGCCGGCGAGCGTGTCGTTGCCCGCCCGGCCCTCGAACCAGACCGGCAATCCGCCGGCCCGGAGGATGTCGTTCTTCGTGCCCCCGATCACGTGCCGCAGGTTCACCACCCCGCCGGTGCCGGTCGCTGAACCCACGAAGCTCGCGTCGAGCGCCCCGAGGTAGCTCACCGTCACGGGCGTGGTCCAGGCCGAGAGGTCGAGGATGTCCATGTCGGTGAAGGCGTAGCCAGGAATGCCGTAGCCATCGAGGATGCCGCCGAAGGCCGCGGCATCGGCCACGCGAAAGCGGTCCACCTCGCTCGTGCCGCGGATCCGGTCGATTCCCGCCGCCGCGGCCACGCTCGTGGTCGAGGTGCCGTAGGTCACGGCGATCGTGCCGGAGACCGTGGCGTCGATGCCCGAGCCGTAGACGTAGGCGAAGTCGAGGACGTCGGTCCCCTGCCCCGCGGCCTCGTTCACGGTGTCGCTCGCCCCGGCGGCGTAGAAGGCGTAGGTGTCGTCGCCGAGGCCGCCGGTGAGCGTGTTGGTGCCGCCGCCACCGGACAGCATGTCGTCATTCGCGCCGCCGATCAGGGTGTCGCCGCCGTCGTCGCCGTAGAGCAGGTCGTTGCCCGCATTGCCGGAGATCACGTCGCCGCCCGCGCCGCCGAAGATCACGTTGGCGTTGGCGTCGCCCGTGAGCGTGTCGCCGCCGTCGCCGCCAGTGAGGTCCTCGAAGCCGGCGATGCCGCCGGTGATGCCGGTGGCCGTGCCAGTCAGCAGGTTCGCCGTCACGCCGCTCGACCACGGCGAGCCGCCGTAGCCGCCGTAGGAGAGCGTGTCTTCGCCCGTGCCGGCATCGATCCTGGCCACCGTGGACGCAGCGTCCGCCAGGTAGACCATGTCGTCTCCGCTTCCCAGGAGAATTCGCTCGACCTGATTGCCGTAGAACTGCACCGCCAGCAGCGGTCCCCAGCCCCAGATCCGCGTGCCGCCCGCCGCCGGATCGACCGTGGCCATGAGGCTGCCGGCGAGCGCCGTCAGGTCGAGCACGTCGTTCGCCCCACCGGCTGCGTTCTCCACCACCGTGTCGTCAAAGACGCCGGCGAAGAGGTAGGTGTCGCTGTCGGCCCCGCCGGTGAGCGTGTTGGAGCCCGCACCGCCGCGGATCGTGTCGGCCCCGGCATCGCCGGAGATCGAGTCATCGCCGTCCTCGCCGCGGAGGTCGTCGGCTCCCGTTCCGCCGGCGATCGTGTCGTTGCCCTTGCCGCCGAAGATCGTGTCGGTCGAGGTCCCGCCCGTGAGGGTGTCGCCACCGTCGAGGCCGCGAATCGTGGTCGTGCCTCCGAACGCGCCGGCGTCGATCGTGTTGCCGCTCGTGCCGCCGGTGAGCAGGGCGTTTTCCAGCGACCCGATCACGTGCGCCGTGCCGTAGACCTTGAGCGCGGCGTTGGTGAGCGTGGTGCTGACGTCGGCCCGGACCACGATCGTGTCGGCGCCCGCACCGCCCACGTAGGTGTCGGCCAGGGCGCCGGGATTCACGGCGAACGCACCGCCGAGCACCGAGTCGATCACGAAGATCGTGTCGTCGCCGGCATCGCCGTAGACCTCGTCCTTGCCGCCGCCGCCCACGAGCGTGTCGTCGCCGTCGTCGCCGAGGAGCACGTCGTCGTCGCCGTCGCCGAAGAGGGTGTCGCCGCCGGCGCCGCCGTGGACGAGGTCGCGGCCGGCCCCGGCCGTGATCACGTCATCGGCCGCGCCGCCGGTGATCGTGTCGTCGCCGGTGCCGCCGTCGATGCGATTCGATTCCGAATGGCCGCCGGTGATCGTGTCGTTGCCCTCCTCGCCAAGGATCACGTCGCCCTGCTGGCCGCCGGAGATCTGGTCGTTGCCGGCCCGGCCGCGGATGAAGTCGTTGCCGCCGATCGTGACCACGTACCACGGCAGGTCGCTGCCGTCGTCGCCGTGGAGGATGTCGGCGTCGGTGCCGCAGCCGCCGTCGATCACGTCGTCGCCGTCCTCGAGCACCTCCCTGTCGGGCACGTTGCCGAAGCCCACGGCGACCGTCTGGCCGGCCGACACCGTGACGAGGAAGTCGCGTCGCTGCGTGTCGGAGACGATGGCGTAGGGGGCGACCGCGAGGCCGCCGTAGGTGAAGGCCGTCGCGCCGGCGATCGTGCCGCTGCGGGTGACGGAGCCGGCCGCCGAGGCCGCGAATCCGTAGAGCCCGTTGCCGGTGCCCGTGGCCACAAGGCCGCCCGTCGAGGTCCGCTCGAGGCCGATCAGCAGTTCCGACACGGGCAGTTCGCGGACGATGCTGGCGTTGGCCCCGCGGACCGTGGTGTCGAGCCGCACGAGCACCTGTGTGGCCGCAAGCTGCGTGTTCATCGCGACCGGATCGCCCTTCTGGGGCGTGCAGACGAGATAGATTTCGTTTGCAGCGACCACCACCGCGTCGCCGACCGGGTAGAGCCGTGCATTGGCTGGCGTGAGCAGCACGCCCAGCGACTCCCACGAGGCCAGCGGGATCCGGTAGCGGAGGACCTCGCCTCCGGCCGTGACGCCGAGCAGCGTGTCGTCGTCGATCGCATCGAGCGAGACGAGGATGTCGCCGCGGGGGATCGCCACCACGTTCTCGAGCCCGCCGGTGGAGACGCTCAGCCGCCAGAGGCCCGGCGTGCCGGCAACCGCGGGGTTGCTGGAGACCGAGGTGCCCGCGATCCAGGCGACGTCACGGGACGTGAAGGCGACATCGCGGGCCACGATCGACGTAAAGTCGAGCACCTTGGTGGCCGTGGGCCCGGCGGTGTCGATCGTCCAGAGCGAACTCTTGCCGTTCGCGGCGGTGTAGGACACGGCGTAGAGCGTGTCGGCCACTGAGGCGCCGCCGGGCGTGGCCTGCACCCAGGGATAGGCCGGTGTCTGGACCACCGTGTAGGTGCCGGCGGCCACAGCCTGGAAGCGGAACGCGCCCTGCTCCGCCGCATCGACGCTGCCATTGCCGTCGAGATCAATCGCGCCCGTGGTGGTGGTGGCCACGGTTGCGCCGTGCGCGTCGATGAGCCGCACCGCCATGCCGGCCAGCCCCGGCTCCGTGGCCGTGCGGGCCATGTCGAGGCTGGCGGTGTCGTGACGCCAGACGGTGCCCTCGACCGTCGCCGTGGCGGCGGCACCGATCGCGGTGACGGTGCCACCGTCGAGGACCTGTGATGTGAGACCCTGGCTCCCGGCGATCACGAAGTCGAAGACAAAGTCGCCCCCTGCGGTCGCGTCGCCCGAAGGGTAGTGCGAGCCCTCGGGGCTCGTGGGCGACGGGTTGACCCACTCGCCGTCGAGCTGCTTCCCCGAGTTCGAGATCACCGAGGCGGCGGTCACGGTGAACCGGTAGCGGCCGGGCGACAGGTTCGACCCGCTGGTGGGGCCGCCGACCTGGTAGATGATGCGGTTCGCTCGCGTGGGGTCGATCCCCACGAAGCTGAGCGTGATCGGGGTTCCCAGCGAGCCGGTGGACGACACGGGCCGCAGCGTGGCGCCGCTCGTGACCGTCGAGACCTGACCCGAGGAGATGCAGGTCTCGACGGCGATCAGGGAAAAGGTGCCTGCGATCGGATCGAGCTGCCGGGCGCCGTCGGGCACCGGCGTCCAGGTCACGGCGACGGATGCCTTGGCCAGGAGCACGCCATCGACCACCGGGGCGATGGTGGGAATGATCTCGAAGTCGTGGCTCGTGGTCGAGCCGCCGCCGACGAGGGCGACGTCGCGGAACGCCGGGTTGACATGGGCGCAGGCTCCCGGATCGGCGATCCCGATCCGGTAGGCTCCGGGCACGAGCCCCGTGAAGGCGTAGGTTCCGGCCGTTCCCGTGATGGCCACCGGCTCGCCCGCGTCCCAGGTGCCGTCGCGATCGGTGTCGAGATAGACCGACACGCCGGAGGTGGCCGTCCGATCGGTGCCCGACCGCGTCGTCACCTTCCCGGTGAGCTGGCCGGCCTTGTAGAAGGCGAGATCCGGAACGCTCGCCGGTGCGCCGCCACCGAGGGTCACGAGCGCGGTCATGCTGGTCCAGGGATTGGACGGCACCCAGCCTGTGGCCACGGTGTCGATGACCACGTAGTAACTGCCCGCCGGCAGGCCCGACGTGACCGGCAGCGCGACGGCACCCCCTGACACGGTGGCAACCATCACGTCGGCCAGCGTGGCGGCGTCGACGATCCGCACGGTCCACGACGACGTGGTCGGCACCGCGTTCTCGCCCGGGTCGCGAACGCCGTCGGCGTCGCGGTCGTCGAAGATCGTGGCCTGGAGCTTATACGGGGCTTCGGGATAGACCTCGGGATGGAACATCACCTCCGGGCCACACGAGCCCTCGGCCGTCACGGCCGTGAACCCGCCGTGGATCGCCGCGATCACCGGCCGGCCGGTGGCCAGGTCGGCGAGGAGGTAGGCATAGCCGATGCTCGTCGTGCCGCCGTAGACGGTGTCGACGCCGCCGCGGGCGTAGATGCGGTCGTCGCCCGGGCCGCCCTCGATCCAGTTGTCGCCGTCGCCGCCGTCGATCACGTCGTTGCCGTGGCCGCCGAAGATCCGGGCGTTGCCTCCGGCCACGATGATGCAGTCGCCGCCCGGGCCGCCGAGCACCTCGTCGCCACCGGTGCCCGACTCGAGGTAGTCGCTCTCGAAGCCCCCCTCGATCCAGTCCCTGCCGGCCGTTCCGTAGACGGTGTCGTTGCCGTCGCCGCCGTAGAGCTTCGACGAGTAGCCGCCGACGGCGCCGGTGGATGCCGCCGCGGCCTTCTGCGCCTCGTCGGCCGCATAGATCGCGTCGTAGCCCGGGCCGCCGTAGATCACGTTGTAGCCCGATCCGCCCTCGATCAGGTCGGCGTTGACGTCGATCGCGCCGGCAGTGAGAGCCCCCGCGGCGTCGTCGCCCCAGATCGTGTCGTTGCCGTCGCGGCCGTAGGCCTTGTCGTTGCCCGCCCCTCCCTCGATCGTGTCGCCGCCGGCACCGCCATCGATCGTGTCGTCGCCGTCGTCGCCGAAGAGCGTGTCGCCGGCGTCGCCGCCGCCGATCCGGTCGTCGCCGGCGCCGCCGCGGATCGTGTCGCTGCCGGCCGTGCCGGCCTGGAAGGTGGGATTGGCGGCGATGAAGGCGACCATGTCGCCCACCTCGTCCTCGCCGTAGAGCTGGTCTTCACCGTCACCGCCCGAGATCGTGTCGGCACCGCCATACCCGAGGACGATGTCGTTGCCGCCGTCGCCGGAGAGCACGTCGGCGGCCTTGCGGCCGATGAGCTTGTCGCTCCCGGCCG
>JAGWWA010000139.1 GCA_018970605.1 Planctomycetota bacterium
GTCGAGCAGCAGGGTCCGTTTGCCGGAGCGGGCGAGGCTGGCTGCGAGCTGAGCCGCGAACGTCGTCTTGCCCTCGTGCTCGACGGCACTCGTGACGAGGATCACCTTGGGCGCCTCGCGGCCGGTCTGGCTGACCACGGCCCGGATGCCGTCGACACACTCCGCCACGTGGCCGTCGTTGGGCCGACGCCGCGACCGCGAGATCCGCGGGACGGTGCCGATCACCCGCAGGCCGACCCGTTGCGACACCTCTTCGGGGATGCTGAGCCGATCTCGGAGGTACTCGAAGAGCACGACGGAGCCACCGCCGAGCACGAGCCCACCGAGCGCCGCCAAGGCGGTGAGCATGGAGCGGAACAGCTCGTCGCTGCCCTCCGGCACGCTTGCCTCCTCGATCAGCTCCACGCGGTTCGGCATGTTGACGTCGATTTCGGTCGCATTGAGCTGCACGCCCATCTGGTCGGTGACCTTCATCAACTGCTCGATCTCCTGCTTCCGTGCCATGAGATCGGCGTTGGCAGCGCCGAGGGCCTTCACCTCGTTGGCAACGCGGTCGAAATCCTTCGTCGTCTGCTCGAGTTGCTGTGCCAGGATCTCGCGTCGCATCCGCAGGACCACCGGGCTTTCGGCGGCGGCGCCGGTGCGACGACTCGACGAATCCATCGTCAGTTGGGCCACGATCTGGGGACGAAGGTCTTCCTTGCGGTCTTCGAGCCGCCTCACCATCGAGTCGCGCATCGCTTCGAGCCGCTTGACCGCCGGATCGGCGCCGCCGCGAGCGCTTCGCTCCGATTGGTAGGACATCGATTCCTCGATCGCGGCGAGCCGCTCGCGGAGCTCCGCAAACTCCGGGTCGCGGAGCAGCATCGCGTCGATCGTCTCTTCCGGAACCGACTGCTCGAGCGAGATCTCACCGCGGTCCTTCGCGTCCATGATCGCCAGTTCGGCGTCGATGAGCGTCAGGTCACGCTGCGTCTGATTGAGCTGGGCGCGGAGTGTGCCGAGGTGGTCGAGCAGGAGGCTCCGCTGCGTGGCCACTTCGGCGCTGTCGGCGGTGCCGAGCGATTTGGCGAGATTGTTGTAGGTGTCGAGGTTGGCCCGCACCTCCGCCATGTTTTCCTTGTATTTCCGTTCGAGCGTGTCGCGACGCTGGAGGCGCTCCGACTTCTCCTTGTTGACCACGTCGGTCAGATACGCCTGCGTGACGGCATTGACGAGTTGCGTCACCTCCTTGGCATTTTCTCCGCGCATGCGGACCTGAACCACTTCCGACTCCATCGGAGCCGAAACCTGAACATGTCGCGTGAGGTAACCGACCGGATCCGGCTCGTCGTTGAGCGTCGTGAGCGACGAGATGCCCGGGCGGCGCAGGGCCGACGTGAGCACGAAGGGGCTCTTGATCAGCTGCACCTGCGTCTTGCGGTAGGCCTCATATTCGGCGTTATCACGGCCGCCGCCAACGCCGAACATGCCGGACTTGTCGCGGACTCGGAGCCATGCCACGGCTTCGTAGCCACGCGGGAGGAAGAGCCAGGTGAGAATCCCGGCGAGAGTGCCGAGCGTCAACGCCAGCGCGGTAGCCGGCAGCCAGCGACGCCGGAACGCATGCCACGCCCTGCGATAGTCGATGCCACCGGCGAGCGGGTCCGCCGCGCCGCCGTAGGGCGCCGACGACGAAGGCTGACCGAGCGGTGAAAGAATCGTGTCACGGATCGGCGCAAGCATTCCTGCGCTCGAGCCGGCCGTCGCCGTTGCCGCTGAAGACGATCCGTCCATGGGTGTTCCGGACTCGCTCATGTGTTCCAACTGCTCGCGGGAGATACGCTGTTCGCAGGACGAAGGCTCATTGACAAAACGGGCCGACTAACGGTCTCTTAAGTTTACCCCATTTTTTCGCCGCCATCGGGCGGCGGCGAACTCGGCCGCTTTTCGGCGAAATTTCCCATGGGAATTGTGGGAAACGCCCCGGATTGCCGTGGTTGCGGCTGCGGCGACACAGCTCGCGGGCCGGCCACCACCGGCTGGACAGCCTGCCCGGGTCGCTGTCCAGGTCGCTGTCCAGGTTGATTGGCTGCCGCCAGGGGCGGGCGTTGGCCAGCCGACAGCATCGTCGGCGCCATGGTGTCCGTCACGACCAGGTAGGACAGGATCTTCATCTCGAGGACGAGGAAGCCGACCGCCAGGAGCATCATGAGCATCGCCGCGGGGGTGCTGTCGTGGAAATGCTCCGCCATCGACATCTTGTAGTTGTACATCACGCCCACCGTGGTGATCCGGAAGGCGTTGCAGATCAACGCGATCGGGATGGCACTGGCCGCGATCGCCAGATTCTCCCACCACTCGAGTCCGCCGACGAGCATCAGCATCACGGCGAGCCAGACGAAGATCGTGAGCATTTTCAGGCCGCTGCAGGCGTCCACCACGCCGAGCACCTGGCCGTCGCCGAGAATGATCCGGTTGCCGTCGCGGTAGGCGTCGAGGCCGATCGTCTGAAGCATGTAGGAACTGACGATCGTCGCCACGGTCTGCAGCGGTCCGAGGAGATACCGCGTGGCCTCGTCCGGCAGCGGATACATGAAGATCAGGCTGGCCAGCGGCGCCCACGCCCAGCGAAACATGCTCCAGCCGCCGGCGAGCAGGAACACGCCCATCAGCGCCGGGACGAACGTGTACATGTCGATCGTCACGATGCGGTAACTCGCGCAGAACAGCCGCAGCGCGAAACTCGCCGCCAGCAGGCCGACGCCTGCGGCCCGCGCCGAGGGGGTGACCGGCCCCACCGGTTTTCGCCACCAGAAGATCAGCAGGGTCGTGAACACCGGCACGATCCAGCCATGCTGGTACTGCGGGTTGTCCCAGAAGGATGGCAGCTGCACGAGGCTTGGCCAATAACTGTAGAACAGCAGCGCCGAGAGCATCGCGATCACGATCCATGGCACCCGCTGCTCGGGCGACTGCATGTCGGAGACGAACGCTCGCGCCCTCCGAAGAACGCCTTCGATCAGCCCCTCGTCTTCAGCCACCGCGCGCGGCGACGGTGCCGACACGGCCTCCGGTGTCGGCTGCGGCAGAGGCGAGCGATTCGCCGGCAGGATGGGAGAGGGAAAGGACATGTCGAGTTTTGGAGCGCCCCGGCGGAACCCTAGAACTATACACACCGCTGGACGCGATTTCATGCGGCCGGATCAGGCGGCGGCAAAAATCATCCCGGCAGCAGAACTCGCCAGCATCTCCCCCAGGCCTCGGCGATAGGAAGCCATGCCGCGAAGAAGGCCGTAGCCGCGACCGCGGGGGCCGCGGCGGCCACGACCCTCCCGATCAATCCTTGTGGCCGCATGGCGGCAACCAGCAACCTGACCCCCATCGTCACGATCGTCACCACCACTACAGCCTGCCATCCGGCCGCCGCGCCAAACGTCGCGAGCCCGCAGCGATCGCCGCCCGCTCCCGTCACGGCTCCGGCGAACCGCCCCGCTACCACACCCAGGCACGACGCCACGAATGTCGCCTGCCAGCCGCGCAGTGCCTCTGGAGCACGGCCGTCGATCAGGAATCCGGGTGGGCCGACCGCGGGAGCCGCCGTCACCAGGGCGATCACGGCCGCGGCGACAAGGGCGGCGGCATCGCATCCGTCATGCGTTGGGTGGCGACGGGAGGCTTCGGTGGCCGCAGTGCCCGCCAGCGCTGCGGTGAGGTTCCATGCGAGCATCGCCACCGGGATCACCGTGTGGATCGCCCACGCCAACGCGATCCGCCAGTCACCCGAGAGCAGGCGGTCGATGCCTGGACGGCTGGCGGCGAGCAGCGGCGAGCCGAACCCCGATAGTTCCGCCGCGGCGATGATCGCGGCGATCGCTCCGCATCCAGCCTCGATCGCCGGATAGCCCGCGGAGATTGCCGCGCCACAGTCGCGGCAACGGCCCCCGAGCAGCAGCCAGCCGAGAATCGGGACGTTATCGCGTGGGCGGATCGAGGCGCCGCACGCCGGGCACCGTGACCCGTGGGTGACGACCGACTGGCCCCGCGGCAGGCGATGGATCACCACGTTCACGAAACTGCCGAGAATCGCCCCCCAGATGAAGGCCATCGCGACGAGGACCAGCTCCGCTCCTGGAAAACCAGACGACCAGTGGACCATCGGGAGTGCCAGGGACGCGTGGGGCTGGGAGACGATTTCGTGTAGGGTACCCGTCCCGGTGGCCCAAATCACCCACCCGCCGCGATCGCGTATGGCCGACTCACCCGACACCACGCCGCCGTCAACTCGCCGCCGCGCCGTGCCGCCGTGGCTCAATCTGGCGTTCCGGCTTGGCATCACCGCGGCCCTGCTCGCCTACGCGCTGCGGGGTGTCGATTGGCCGAAGTTCGCCACCCTGCTGCTGCAGGCCGACTGGGGGTGGTGGGCGGCTGGCATGGCGACGGCCCTGATCGTCCAGGCGGTCGCCGGGGTCCGCTGGGCCGCGCTCGCCCGCCCGCTGGGCTTCGATTTCCCCAGGCGGTTCTTTGTCTGGCGATTCTTCGAAGGCATGTTCTTCAGTCTCTGCCTGCCGTCGTCGATCGGTGGCGATGTGATCAAGGCGTATCGCGTGGGCGACACCACGCCCCGCCGGTTGCTCGCGGGCTGTTCGGTCCTCGCCGACCGTCTCACCGGCCTCTCCGCGCTCGCGGTGCTCGGCGGCGCCGCGCTCGCGGCGCGGAAGTACGACCTCTCACTGCCAGTCACGCTCGCCGTCGCGGCAGGCCTGCTCGCGGTCGCTCTCGCCGTGTTTCTGCTCGCGGTCTCCTTTCTCGACCGGATCGTGGCGTGGCTGCCGGAAGCCAGCCCGGGCCGACGGTTTCTCTCGCAACTTCTTCCATACCAGCGGCAGCCGAGCCTGATCGCCAAGGCGGTCGCCTGGTCGTTCGTCGTGCAGGCCGGGGGGGCCGTGGGCGTGGCGCTGTCGGCCCGGGCGTTGGGCGTTGATCAGCCCCT
>JAGWWA010000029.1 GCA_018970605.1 Planctomycetota bacterium
CCGAGTTCAAGTCGCTGGAGACGGCCCTCGTGGTTGCCCGCGTGGGGCCGGAGGTGGTGCTCGAGGCAGACCTGCTCACTCCCAAGGCGGTCGAGTTCCTCGAAAAAGTCACGCCCGGCATGCCACCCGAGAAGGTCCGCGAGCTGCGGCTGCAGATCTGCCAGCAGGTCCTCCCGCAGCATGTCGAGACGCTGCTGGTCTACGTCGATGCCTGCCGCGAGATCCCGGCCGACAAGCTGCCCGAGATCCGCAAGAACGTCGACCGTGCCTTCGATGAGCAGCAGTTGCCACGGCTGATGAAGGAGGCCAACTCGCCCAACTCGATGGAGTATGAAAAGTCGTTGCGGGCCCGCGGCATGTCTCTCGACCGGATGCGAAAGATGTTCTTCGAACGCGGCCTCGCCCAGGAATGGATGCGAAAGAACGTGAAGACGGACGAGGAGGTTCCCCATGCCGAACTGATCGCGTGGTATCAGAATCACCTCGCCGACTACGAATTTCCGGCCAAGGCCCGCTTCGAGGCGCTGACGGTGAAGATGGGCCTCAAGAGGTCGCGCCAGCAGGCGTGGGGCATCCTCGCCGAGATGGGCAACGAAGTGCTCGCGGGCCGGCCCTTCGAGGAGGTGGCCAAGGGGCGATCGGAGGGGCCGACCGCCGCCGCCGGCGGCGGGTTCGACTGGACCAGCAAGGGAAGCCTCGCGTCCACCACGCTCGACGAGGCGATCTTCTCGCTGCCGATCGGCCAGCTGAGCGCCATCATCGAAGACGGCGAACAGCTGCACATCGTCCGCGTGGCCGAACGGCAGGACGCGGGCCGCATTCCCTTCACGGAAGCCCAGGTCGGCATCCGCGACACGCTGATCGCCGATCGCCGCGAGGCGGCGACCAACGCCTACCTGGAGAAGATCCGCCAACGGACGCCGGTGTGGACGGTGTTCGACGACCCGCGTGGAACCTCCGCCACGCCGCAGTTCACCGCAGGTCGACCCGGCCCGTCCAAGACTCGCTAGCTTCTCGGACGCGCTAGCCTCTCGACACGGTGCTGCGCACCGGCCGTGCGCGACGCGCGGATTGCTCGCGTTGCCCGCCAGGGCTAGACTTCGCCAGCGGGTCGGCGACCACCGGTCGCGGCCTTCTTCGAGCCGCTGGAGACCTACCGAATGACCGCGACCGCCCGTCCATCCACGCCCCCAGCGGCCTCCCCGGCGAACCCGCCGTGGCCGGGTACGAAGGCCGACGGGACCGCGGCGCTGGAGTTCAACGGCGGTCGCTGCGACCTGCCGGTGATCGTCGGCACCGAGGGCGAGCGGGCGATCGACATCGCCAAACTCCGGTCTCAGACGGGGCTGATCACGCTCGACGAAGGCTACGTCAACACTGGATCCACGACGAGCGCGATCACGTTCCTCGACGGCGAGAAGGGGATCCTTCGCTACCGCGGCTACCCGATCGAGGTGCTGGCCGAGCGGTGCGACTTCGTCGAAGTCGCCTACCTCCTGATTTTCGGCGAGCTGCCGTCCGCCCCCCAACTCGACGCCTTCCGCACGTCGCTATCCCACCACACCATGATCCACGAGGACATGCGGAGCTTCTACGGAGGCTTTCCCCGCGACGCGCATCCGATGGCGATCGTGGGCAGCGTGGTCGGCGCTCTCTCCACCTTCTATCAGGACTCGCTCGACGTCCGCGACCCGCGACAGGTGGAGGTGAGCGTGCACCGGCTGCTCGCCAAACTGCCCACCATCGCGGCCTACAGCCACAAGAAGTCGTGCGGTCAGCCGCTGATGTACCCCCGCAATGATCTCGACTACTGCGAAAACTTTCTCCACATGATGTTCGCAGTGCCGTGCGAGGAATACCACATCGACCCCGACTTCGCCGACGCCCTCGACATGCTCCTGATCGTGCACGCCGACCACGAGCAGAACTGCTCGACGTCGACCGTCCGCATGGTCGGCTCGAGCGACGCCAACCTGTTCGCGAGCATCTCGGCGGGCATCTCCGCGCTCTGGGGCCCGCTCCACGGCGGCGCCAATCAGGCCTGTGTGGAAATGCTCGAGCGGATCGTGGCCGACGGGGGCGACGTGAAGAAGTACGTCGACCTGGCCAAGAAGAAGGATTCGGGCTTCCGCCTGATGGGCTTCGGCCACCGCGTTTACAAGAACTACGACCCGCGGGCGAAGCTGATCAAGGCGATCTCCGACAAGCTGCTCGCAAAGATCTCGCGGCACGATCCGCTGTTCGACATCGCCCAGCAGCTCGAGGAGGTCGCCCTCGCAGACGACTACTTCATCGAGCGGAAGCTCTATCCCAACGTCGACTTCTACTCGGGCGTCATCTACCGGGCGATGGGCATACCAGTGCAGATGTTCACGGTGCTGTTCGCGATGGGACGGCTGCCGGGCTGGATCGCCCACTGGATGGAGATGCACCGCTCGCCGACCAAGAAAATTTGCCGGCCGCGGCAAATCTACTCGGGCGAGACGCTCCGAGAGTTCGTGCCGATCGACCGTCGCGGCTGAGCCAGAGCGGTCACCGCTTGCTGCGAAAGAACTCGGTGAGGACTCGGCCGCACTCGTCGGCGAGCACGTGGCCAACGTGCTCGACCCGGTGGTTGAGCCGCGGATCGTCGAACAGGCGGTAGAGCGTCTCGACGGCGCCGGCCTTGGGATCGGCCGCCCCCCAGACGACCGTCGGCACCCGAGCCTGGAGGATCGCGCCGGCGCACATCGGGCAGGGTTCGAGCGTGACGTAGAGCACGCAGTTCTCCAGCCGCCACGAGCCGAGCGTGGCCGACGCCTGGGTGAGGGCGATCATTTCCGCATGGGCCGTCGGGTCGTTGAGCTGTTCACGCTGGTTGTGCCCCGTGCCGACGATCCGACCCCCGGCGACCACGATCGCGCCCACCGGCACCTCGTCCTCGGCGGCCGCCACGCGTGCCTCCTCCAGCGCCAGCCGCATCCAGCGGTCGTGCGGCAGGCCACCCGGCAGAAACGCCGGATCGACGTCGTCGAGATCTTCCGGGTCGTCCATGGAGCGGCACTGTACCATGGGGTACGATTGAGTCATCTCTTCCCGCGAAGGACCCCCTATGGACCCCACCCTCCTGCTGCTCCGCTGGGCCCACGTGCTGGCTGCGGCCGTCGCCGTCGGCGGGCTTGTCTTCGCCCGGTTCGGCCTCCTCCCGGCCATCGCCGAGTTCGACGAGGAAACCCGCGAGCGGATCCATGACCGCATCCGCAGGCGTTGGCTTCCCTGGGTCATCGGCTCGATCACCCTCCTGCTGGCCAGCGGTCTGGCGAACTTTCTCCTGTTCAATGCCCGCGTCAAGGCGGAGGGCTGGGCGGGTGGCGAGTGGATGCGGGCGACGAGTTACCACTCGCTGTTCGGAGCCAAGTTTCTGCTCGCGCTGGTCGTCTTCTACTTCGCCAGCGCCCTCGTCGGACGGGGTGCGGGAACGCAGTGGGTTCGCAAGGACCGGGCGACGTGGCTCTCGCTCACGCTCGGGCTCGCCGTCGCCGTGGTGATGATCAGCGGCTGGATGCGGCAGTTGCACACGGGGCCCAACCTGACCGCCGCCGGCGACGGCGGCGTGTTGATCGAACGCACGAATGCACCAGAAGGACGCCGCGACGGCGGCGGGGATACCGATGGACAAGAAAGACAAGAAGCGGATCGAGGTGCTGCAGCAGAAGATCGCGAAGCTCCAACAGCTGCTGGCGGCGGCGAAGAAGCAGCCCGATGATCCGGCCGAGGTGCCTCGGCTGGAGAAGGATCTTGCCGCCGCACATGCGGAACTCACGGCCCTGAAGCAGCACTGAGGAACGGAAGCACGCGGCATGGGTCTGGGAGATTTCTTTGGATCGCTCTTCGGGGGCTCGGGAAAGGTCGACCTCTGGAAGCGGTTCGAGCGGATGCGGGAGAGCACCTCCGGCACCATGTCGACCTTCTACAAGGTCCGCGATCTGAAGACCGGGGAGATCCTCGGCCTCAAGGTCGTGGATGCCGCGAAGGCGGCCCCGGTGGAGGGACGATACAAGTCGCTCGGCAAGGCGACGGAGGGGGCGATCGGCCAGCAGATCAGCGGACCGAACATCGTGCAGATCAAGGAGTGGGGCACCGCCACGACGGGCGACCCGTTCATCGTCCAGGAGTTCGTCGAAGGCACGCTGCTCCACACACTGATCGCCGCCAAGAAGCAGTTCACGCCGGCCGAACGGATCGATCTCGTGCGGCAGGCCGCCTCGGCGATCGCTTCCGTGCACGACGCGGGATTCGTGCACCGGGACATCTGCCCCCGCAACTACATCCTCCGCCCCGATGGCCGCCTGATCCTCATCGACTTCGGCCTCACCGTCCCTGACAAACCCGCCTTCCTCCAGCCGGGCAACCGCGTCGGTACGCCAAACTACATGGCCCCCGAGGTGGTGCGACGACGGCAGGCCGACAAGCGGCTCGACATCTTCTCGTTCGGGATCACCGCCTACGAGATCTGCACCGGCCAGTCGCCCTGGCCGAAGGGCACGTCAGGCAAGGCGGCCATGGCCCACGACACGCCCCCGAACGACATCCGCGATGGCTGGCCCGAGATCCCGGCCCCGCTCGCCACGGCGATCATGGCCTGCCTGTCAGCCGAGCCCGACCGGCGGCCGGAATCAATGGCCCGATTCCTGACGGCAATCTCGGCCGTGAAGGTCTGAGAGCGTCCGAAAAAGAGCCCCGGGCGGGCCGGGACCACCGCAGGCCTTGAAGCCGGGCGGTTTTCTCCGTAGTTTCGTGCGTTCGACGGCGGACCACCCGCCGCTCGCCCCACCTCCTTTTGAGAACGCAGGACCACCTCCCATGACGATGGACAAGAGCCTCCGGGTACGCAAGGGCTCGTCGAGCGCCCGCGGCGTGTTGAGCCGTGCCGAGCGGATCGCCAAGCTGAAGGAGCAGGAGCGTTGGACGGAAGGTCGCAGCCCGCTCGGCCTCCCCAAGGTCCGCGTGCAGAAGCTCTCGATGAAGAAAAAGAAGGTGAAGAAGGAAGAGGGCGCCGAGGGCGCGGCCGCCAAGCCGGCGGCTGGAGCCGCGGCGAAGAAGAAGTAGCAACGCGGCGGAAGCCCGCGTTGCTATGCCCGCGATGGATCGGGCGTTCCGCCGATCATCGCGGGCGTATCGGCGACCATGCCGTTCGGCATGCTCGCCTGGTCCTATGCTCGGGCTGCTGGCGTTGTGGTCGCCATGCCTCATGAGTTCAGACGCTGCCCAGGCACCGTCGGGCGGCGACCTGCCCTGACGCGATGACCTGCGGGATGCCCACGCCGGTGTAGGCGGCGCCCGCGACCGCGAGCCCCGGGTGGCGGGAGACGGCGGCTTCGATCCGGGCCACGCGGGCCAGGTGGCCCACGTGATACTGCGGCATCGCCTGGTTCCAGCGCTCGACGCTGGCGAGCTTCGGCTCGCCTCGCGCGCCAAGAAGGTATCCGACTTCGCCGAGGGCGAGTTCGACCAGGGCGTCGTCGTCGAGTTCCATCACCTCGCGATCGAGCGCCCCGCCGACGAACACCCGCATGAGCACACAGCCCGGTGGCGCCCGCCCGGGGAACTTGGAACTCGAGAAGCTCACCGCCAGGATGCGACGACCGGCCACGCGAGGAATGACCATCCCGGCGGCGTCCAGCGGATGCGACACCTGATCGCGGGCGAACCCGAGCGACACGATGCAAGAACCCGCGTAGTCGATCGCTGAAAGGTCGTCGGCGAGCAGCCGGTCGAGACGGTCGAGCATGCCGGAGGCGACGGGCGCAGGGGCGGCGATCACCACCGTGTCGGCCGTGGCGGCCGCGGCATCCAGGCCCGTCCCCGCCATCTGCCAGCGGTCGTCGTTCGTACGTTCAAGGCTCGATACTGAGCCCGTCACAAACCTCACGCCGCGGGATCGCAGATCGTCGGCCAACCGGCGTGGCAGCGTCTCCATGCCCGATGCGAGGGTCACGAACTGCCCGTAGCGCGCCCCTGAGGACTCGGACACGCCAGCCTGCCGCCGCAGCCGTGCACGCTCGCCGGCCCAGAGGCTGCCGGCGTCGCGCTCCATGGCCAGAAAATCGCCGCAGGCGGCCGCCATGCTCAGCCGCGCGGGATCGGCGGTCCAGATGCCGGACGCGAGCGGTTGCACGAGCCGGTCGAAGGCCTCGCGGCCGAGACGCCGTGTCGCGAAGCTTTCGAGCGACTCGTCCTCGTCGCCAGAGGCTGGCCGACGGGCCGGCACGAATCGCTCCCAGAGGAGCCGAGCCCGCCCGAGCGGAGAAAGAAGGGACGTCGTGAGGATTCCAGTGGCACGTCCCGGCGCCATCAGGCGAAACCCGGCGGGAGCCGGCACGCCGCGGCCGGCATGCCAGACAAGCGCCCGCCGCGCTCGAGGCTCGACGCCGATCAACTCCGAATCGAGGCCCAGTCGTCGGGCCAGCGTCACCGCCTCCGGACGCGCCGCCAAAAAACAGTCGGCCGACCGCTCCACGAGCCAGCCGTCGCCGTGCACGGTGCCGAGCACCCCCCCAACGCGGCCGCTGGGCTCGATCACCGTCACCTGCCGGCCGCCGCCGAGCTCAGAGGCCAGCACGTCGGCAGCCGCAAGTCCGGCAAGGCCTGCGCCAATCACGAGCGAATGCGAACGGGGGGCTGACATGGACGGACGAGTCTCCTCTCGGCAGCCGACATGGTAGTCGGACCGCCGCGAAACATGCTGCGACTGGGAAGCCTGGGGGCTTCGAGGAAGCCCAGCCGAGGTGGCGAGGCTGGTCTGGACGCATCGACTTTCTCCCCCTACCTTCCCGCCCCGCTTCGGTCGGCCCACTCCGACCGCGTTTCCTCGCACCCGTCAAAGCCCGTCAAGGAGACACCCTCGTGGCCACGCTGCGGAGTCGGATCTCGCTCCTGGTTCTCATCCTCACGGCAGCCTGCCTCCCCACGGTCAGCCGCGCCGACGACGGCCCCACCGCTCCGCCGCGGACCCTGATGCGGCTGCCGAGTTGGATCGAATCGATGGGCGACGACGATGGGTCCACCGGCATCGCACCGGAGACTCGCGTCGAGACACCCCAGGGCCACACGCAGTTGGACCTCGCAGACCGCGTTGGCGGCCGTCGGGGTGCCGAATGGGGCACCGTCACGCCCGTCGCGGCCCCTGCCACGAAGCCGGTGGCGCCTCCGAAAGCCACCCCGACAACGAGCGGGTTCCGTCGCTGGATCAACGAGCGAGTGGCCACGCTTCCGAAGCCGACCGAGCCGACCGCGTCCGAGAACCCGGCGGAACCGCCGGTCGACCAGTCGGTGACGGAACCGCAATCGACCGTCACCGCTCCCGTCGCGGTTACGCCCGACGAGATGCCGACCCTGTCGATCGATCCTGCGAGCTTCCGCGGTGCCCTGCCCGGAAAGACGACGCGGCAGGAAGTCGAGAAGGGCTGGGGTGCCGGCGAGGCCTTCACCCGAGGCGACGGCACGACCGGACTCGCGTGGACGATCGAGCCGTTTGAACGCGTCGAAGTGGGCCTCGAGGGCGATGTCGTCGCCTCCATCAGCATCAAGCTCGCCGAGCCCGTCCCGCTCGGCGACCTCGCCCGCCAGCTCGAGATCTCCGACCTGCGGACCGTCGCGGTCAAGGACGAACAGGACGTCCGCATCGGCGAGGTCTTCCCCGAGCGGGGCGTGATCATCAGCGTGGAGCCGGGCACGGCCAACGCCACTGCGATCCTCATCGAGCCGCTCGATGCCGACTCCTTCGTGCTTCGCGCCGAAGGGGAGATCGACACGTGCTCCGCCTACGCGGTCGCCGATCTGCAGTATGCGATCCAAATCGACCCGCAGCACATCCGGGCACAGCGCCTGCTCCTGGCGATGACCAGCGATCAGGGGAAGTGGCGGCAGGCCCTGCGGCTCGCCGAAGCGGCCGGAAGGCTCGACCCGGACGACGTCTGGACGAAGCTGAAGCACGCCGGCGTGCTCTTGGCCCTCGACCGGCCGGAGGAGGCTCGCGTGGTGCTCGATCGCGCAACCGCCCTGGCATCCTCGTCGCCGCTGGTGCTCGCCCAGACCGCCAGGCTCTCGGGGCGAATCCACCTCGCCCAGAAGACTCCCGACTATCAGAAGGCCGTGGACCACTTTGGCGAGGCCATCCGTCGCGCATCGCCGCTGCTCACGAAACAGTCGCCGGCCCTTCAGGCGGCCGCCCGCGAGGTGCTGCTCGACGCCCACCTCGGCACGGCCTTGGCGATCGCCAAGGGAACGTGGCAGCAGAAGAGCCGCGTGATCCCCAAGTGGATCAGCCGGGCCGACGCCGTCATCAAGGAGTTTCCGGGCGATGAGAAGGAACGGCAGGTGCTCGAACTGCAGCTCTGCCGGGGGGCGATCGCCGTCTCGGCGGGATCGACCGAGGCGATCGAGCCGCTGCCGTGGGTGAAGCGGCTCCTCGAACTCCGCGACCGCATGGGCGACGGGATCGGCGACCCGTGGCGTCGACGTCAGCTCGACTGGGATGTGGGTCAGGCTCTCGCCGACGCGCTCACCGCCGCCCAGAAGCGGGGCGACGCGACCGACATGCTCGACAACGCCACGCTCACCGCCGCCTACCTGGAGCGAGGCTCCGAGCACCGGGAACTCACCGCCGCCGAGCGCAAGAGCCTCGGCGAACTGAACTTCCGCATCGGCATCATGCACAGCCTCCAGCGGGGCGATCACCCCACGGCCGTGACCTGGTTCGACCGGACGATCCCGCTCTGGGACGACAACGACCGCTTCGACCGCGAGGGTGAACTCGGCCGGCTCGGCGAGTCGTACGTGAGCATGGCGATCTCCTACTGGCAGGTCGGCCGCCGCGAGGACGCCGTGACGCTCAGCCGCCGCGGCGTCGACCTGATGGTGGCCGCGGTGGACAAGAGCCAGCTCGAGGAACGAGCCCTGGCCGTGGCCTACGGCAATCTGGCGACGATGTACGCCGAGCAGGGCGACGACCAGCAGTCGAAGAACTACGCCGAAATGGCCAGCCGCGCCGAGGCCACCGGCACGATCCGGTAATCGGGGACACACGATCCCTGGGCTTCCTGGGTGCGGCGCTGATGGCGAGTGAGGGGCTGCCGGTGCCCCGGGAGCCGGGCTATGGGAGCAAGCGCAGCCGGGATGGCGAAGCGCCGCGGACATGCAGTGAGCGTCGGGCACGATGCCCGACGTGAACGTCCGGCGACGGGGCATTGGCAGCCCCGAGCGGCTCGCTTACAGCAGGCTTTCGAGCAGGAGCCGCATCTTGCGGAGTTCGGCCACCTGATCGACGCCCTCGATGGGTGGCATGTGGGCGCACAGGGCCCGCTTGTAGCCGACCCGCTCGAGCTGCGACACGATCTTGCCGTACTCGACGTTCCCCTGGCCGATCCGCACCTGGAATGCATCGGGCTTCGTGTCGCGGAGGTGGACGTGGGCGACGTACTTGAGGATCGGCTCCCACGACGCCGGCTTCTTGTGGCCAAAGATGAAATGGGTGGGATCGAGCGTCACGCCGAGGCCGGGCACGTTGCGGCAGAGCGACGCCGTGGTCTCGGCATCCTGCGTCATGCGTCCGGCTGACGTCTTCACCGCCACCACGGCTCCGAGGCCGGAGCCGATCGCCACGAGTTTCCGGAGCCGCTCGATCTCGCCATTGAACGGGGTCCCGAGTTCCGAAGACTCCACGACGAGCGTGACGACGCCGAGCGACTTGGCGAGCCGGCAGCAGGCGGTGAACTGGTCGTAGACGGCCGGTGTTTCGGACGCCGCGAACGAGACGGCGACAGGCCGGAGCCGCTGCAGGTCGCTGCATTGGGCGATCGCGGCCTCGGGATTCGCCGCCACGGCGGCAGGCTGCAGGTGGCCTCCCTGCTCGTGCACGTCCAGTTCGACCGCCGTGAACTCGAGTTCGGCAAGCCGCTCCATGGCGGCGGCCAGTGGCATGTCGGGCAAGCATTCCGTGCTGACGCAGACGAACACGTGGAGAGACTCCTGACGGGATGGGCGGGGGGCCGTACGACGCAGCCCCGGAGGGGCCGTCGCAGCGGAGTGCTCGCAAGGGTAGCGGCAGCCCTCGCAAACTGGCAACCTCCGCCGCGCGCCGCGGCGCGTGGTGCCGTACAATCGTGACGCGACGCACCACCTCGGCCCCAACGGAGCCTTCCTTCCATGCACATCGAATCGCAGCAGCCACCGACGCGCGTGATTCTCGAACAGGCCAACCCGTGGAGCCGCTGGTTCGCCCGGGCGGGCTGGATCGTCGCCGGCATCGCGGTGCTCTCGGCCGTCGGCAGTGCCGGCGCCTTTTCAAGGTATTTCCAGCGCGACAGCCGCGTGGTCGAAAAGTGGCATTCGCTCTCGAAACTCGCGGCCGACAAGGTGGCCGTGGTCAGCGTCACCGGCGCCATCCTGGGGGGTGATGGCTTCGTCCGGGCGCAGCTCGACCAGGTGGAGGAAGACGACGCCGTGAAGGCGATCGTGTTGCGGGTCGACTCGCCTGGCGGGACGGTCAGCGGCAGCGACGAGATCCATCACCGCCTCGCCAAACTGGTGGAGAAGCGCGACATCCCGGTGGTGGTGAGCATGGGAGGCATCGCTGCCAGCGGCGGCTACTACGTGGCCATGGCCAACCGCGGCAAGGACGACGTGATCTTCGCCGAGCCCGCCACGCTCACCGGCTCCATCGGCGTGATCATTCCGCACTTCGACATCTCGCAGGCGCTGCGGAAATACGACATTCGCGACGATTCGATCGCCAGCGGACCGCTCAAGGAGATGCTGAGCGTCTCGAAGGACCGCACGCCGGAACTCGCCGAAAAGGAACGGAAGCTCATCCAGGAACTGGTGGACGACATGTTTCGTCGGTTCAAGGAGATCGTGAAGGCCGGGCGTCCGAAGCTCGACGACGACGCGGTTGACCGCGTGGCCACGGGGCAGATCTTCACCGCGAGGCAGGCGCTCGAGGCCGGGCTCGTGGATCGGATCGGGTTCCTGGAAGATGCGATCGACCGTGCCGTGGAACTTGCCGGACTCTCCGCCGAGAAGGCCCGTGTCGTGAAGTATTCGAAGCCGAAGGGGCTGCTCGACGAGGTGCTCGGCGGGGCGTCACCGACGGGCCGCGTCGATCTGGCCGCGATCGCCGAACTCACCACGCCACGAGGCTGGTATCTCTGCAGTTGGCTCCCCGCCCTCGTGCGGAGCGAGTAGGCAAGGGGAGTCACAGGTTGAAAACCTGTGCTACTGGCAACCTGCGCCACGGGCGACGTCAGCCGGTGAGCACCGCGGTGATCGGCTTGCCGTCGTTGCCGATCTTGAACGGGCGGCCGTTGGGGGCGACGAACTCCTTGTCCCAGGGCAGTCCGCAGGCGGCGGCGATCGTGGCGTTGAAGTCGGCCACACTCACGGCGTCGCGGTCGGGCACCCGGCCGCCGGCGTCGCTGGCGCCGTGAACAACGCCCGGCTTCACGCCGGCGCCGGCCAGCACGGCGGAGAAGACCGCCGGATGATGGTCGCGGCCCGCGTTCTCATTGATCTTCGGCGACCGGCCAAACTCCGTGGCGAGCACCACGAGCGTCGAGCCGAGGAGACCGCGGGCCTCCAGGTCTTCGAGGAGCGCCGCGAGGGCCGCATCGAGTTCGCCGACCTTCCCGGGCAGCTCCTCCCAGAGTTCGCGGTGCATGTCCCAGCCCCCCATCTCCACCTCGACGCAGCGGACACCGCTCTCCACAAGCCGCCGCGCGAGGAGGCAGCCCTGGCCGAGTCGCGAACGGCCATATCGTTCGCGGGTCTGTTCGTCCTCGCGGGCGATGTCGAAGGCGGCGAGATCGCCGCTGCCCATGAGCCGCACCGCGTCGGCATACATCCGGTCGTAGGCCTCGATCTGCCGGCCGGCATACTGCTGCTTGAAGTCGCCGTCGATGCGGTCGGCCAGCGCGAGTCGTCGCTCGAAGTTGGCCTGGGAGAGGTAGGCCGGTCGCGAGATGTTCTCCAGACCCCTCGCCGGATCGGCGAGCGGCACCGGCGTGACGGCGGGGTCGAGAAAGCCGCAGCCCGGGTGTTCGTTGCCGTTTCCCACGAGCACGTAGCCCGGCAGATCGCGGCTCCGCTTGCCGAGCACGTGCACGGCCCAGGACCCGAACGACGGATGGCGGATGCTGTTGAGCTGCGGGTAGCTCGTCCGCATGAGATAGGTGCCCTGCTCGTGGGCACCGGTCTCGGTGGTGAGTGAACGGATGATGGCAAGCCGGTCGGCGAGCCCAGCCAGCCGCGGCAGATGCTCGCCAAATCGGACACCCGGAAGCTTCGTGGCGATCGAAGCAGTCTCCCCCTGCTCCTCGCGGCCGGGCTTCGGATCGAAGGTGTCGATGTGGCTCATCGCCCCGCGCATCATCAGCGTGATGACGTTCACCCCTCCGGCGACCGTGTCGGCTGCGGCCGACGCCCGCCCCGTGACGGATTCCAGGAGCGTGAGGCCAAACGCGGCCCGGGCCGCGTTCCCGAGGAACGTGCGGCGGGCGAGCCGGTCGTCGCCGATCGCAGGTGAGACTCGCATGACGTCCTACTGGATGAAGAGGAACTCGCGGGTGTTGAGCAGAGCCCAGATGAGGTTGCCGCAGCCCGTGGCCGGATCGGACGCGGTGAGTTCTTCGACGGCGGCCTGCCGGTCATCCGGAGACGGCTCGTGCGACAGCACCGTCAGAAAGACCACGTCCACAGCGTCGTCGGCGGCATGCGCCGTCACGGTCTCGTACGCCACGGAGCCCTCTTCGAGCATCGCATGGGTGATGGGGCCGTTGAACATCGCCAGGATCTGCGGGATCGTCGGCACGGTCCGTCCCCCCTCGATCGTCTCCCGGTCGCTCTGGCCAAACTGCCGGAGGAAGTGGCCCAGCGGCAGCGGCGTCGGCATCTCGCTCGCCTTGAGCAGCCACTGGCCCCGATACCCGCACACCTTCGTGAGCCGCCGCTGGTAGGCCCCCGGACCGTACTCCGCCACGAACCGGTCGAACTGCCGATCGACGTCGTCGATCGTGGCGGTGCGGAGATCAACGGCGGCCACCTCCGCGATCTCCGCCGCCGTCGGCCGCTGCACGCTCCAGGGATTGCGGGCGATCAGGCCCACGATGGAGTCCCAGACCTGCTCGGCCGTCATCCGCCGGAGTGCGGGCCCTGGATATCGAAATGGCACACCGGCGGTCGGGTCGTAAACCACGGCCCGCCGCTGGTAGGCGGAGGTCGAGACGAGCACGCGGACATACTCGCGGAGATCGAAGTCGAGGCGGATCACGAGATTGGTGAGCCGCTCGAGCAGCTCGGGGTCGCTTGCGGGATTCTCCTCCCGAAAATCATCGACAGGCTCCACGAGCCCCACGCCCATGACCTTCTTCCAGAGACGGTTGGCGATCGTGCGGGCAAACTGGCGATTCGTCCGCGACACCATCCAGGCGGCGAACTGCTCGCGGCCATCCGCGTTGCGGACGCTGGCGGGCACCTTCCCCCAGAGCAGCTCCCGCGCCACCGGCTCAGACGGCTTCGCGTCGTCATACTGGTAGTCGTGGGGGAGTTTCAGCGGGGTGTCGTGAAAACTCACCGAGGTGGCATTGGCCTGGATGAACTGCACGAGTGCCCCGGTCTTCTTGCCCTTCGTTTCACGAGCTTCCTTGACGAGCGCTCGCACGGCTGGCGGCGGGACCGGCTTCGCCTCGGCGCCGGGTTTCGCCGATTTCACCGCGTTACCGAGCCGCGTCCGCGTGCCCGCGGTGAAGGCCGCGAGTTCGTAGAACTGGTGCTGCGTCCAGTGATCGAACGGATGGTCGTGGCACTGGGCACAGCCGATCTGCGTGCCGAGCAGCACGCGAACGGTGTTGTCCACATAGGGCAGCGGCATGCCGTCGTCGCGAAGCTGAAAGCCGACGGCGGGATTCTCCCAGAGGCGACCGTCGGCCGTGAGCATCTCGCGAACCCAGTCGTCGTAGTGACGGTTCGTGCGGATCGAGTCCTTGACCCACGCGAGGTAGGGCTCGAAGAGAAGGTTCTTCTGCGGACGCTCGGAGAGGCGGAGGACGTCGGCCCAGTAGTTGTAGAAGTGGCTGACGTAGTCGGGGCTCGCGAGCAGCCGCTCGATCATCGCGTCGCGCTTGTCGGAGGCGGTGTCGCGGAGAAACGCCACCGTCTCCTCGTATGTGGGAATCCGTCCGGCGAGTTCGAGGTGGATCCGACGGACGAACTGGGCGTCGTCGAGGGGCGGCGACGGCTCGACGGCATGCTCCTCCCAGCGCGCGGCAAGATGCTCGTCGATCGCGGCTGCCTCTCCGCACACGCGATCACGACGGCCGGCGTTGATCGCCGCCACCTTCATCGCGGGCTCGTCGGCGACGGCTGTCACCGCTGCCGGCAGTCCGACACGCGGTGCCACGCGGCTGGGCTTTGCCCGGTCGGCTGCCAGGCCCGTCGTGGCCACGACCGCGGCGGCGAGAGCCGCCGTCAAACTCGATCGTGTCAGCAGGCGTAGCCTGATCACGGCATCACCCTCGTCGGTCACTCCGCGACAAACCCTGCGTGAGGACCGCCCGCAGCGTCACGGCCGGTCGGCCTTGATATGCCGGGCACGCCACCACGCGGTTCATCTGCGATCCGTATCCCCTGAACGATCCCTTCAACGGTAACGAACTCGAAAGGTTTCGCCTCGCCCGCCCCCCAAGATTCTACCGCCCGGATACGGTCCGTCCCACGGCGGCGACGGCGCTGAAGTCGTCCGCCGCCAGTGCGGGGCCGGCAGCCCGGGCCAGAGCCAGCCGGCACCAGGCGTCTGCCGGGGCGAGGGTCGCGTCGTCGCCCGAGGCGTCGGCATGGTGGGCGACCGCCAGCACGCTCACCGCATCGCGGACGGCAGCCGAGAGTGCCCCCACCTCCAGCTGCCGCTCGACGAGCGACCGGCCGTGTCGGCGGATCGCCCGGTCGATGCTGACGGCCAGCCGCGACAAGCGTCGGCGGGCCCGCATGGCGTGGTCGCGAAGCCGGCGATCGAGCATCGCGTGGTCGCGACGAGCGGCGCCGGCCGCGGTCGCCACCCGCCAGGCAAGCCATGATCCTGCCCGCCGCCACGTCGCCGCATCGCGCGACGCCGCGAGCGGATGGTGCTTGGCGATTCCCTTGAAGAGCGCCAGGCCGAGCAGGTCGCTCTCCCCCTCGTAGACCGTGACGGCGAAGTGGTCGTGGAGCGAGTCGCCGAGCGGATGCCCCACGAGGAACGTCCGACCGCCGTGCACGCCGAGGGCGTCGATCGCCGCGTCGCGAACGCAGTGGCTCGCGACCACCTTCGCCGTGATCGCCTCCCATTCACCGCTCTGGCCCTCGTCGATCGCCGTGGCCGCCCACGCGGCCAGCGCATCGCAGGCGACGATCGATGCGGCGATCCGGCCGAGCCTCCCCTGGATCAGCTGCCGCGACGCGATCGGCTGCTGCCAGGTGACCCGCCGCACGGCATGATCGCGAGCCTGCGCGAGCAGGAGCCGCAGCGTGCCGGCCGCCTGCGCGGCGAGCGTGACGCGGCCGCGGTTGAGGCCGTGCCAGATGATCCGCATCGGGTCGCCCGCGGTTCCTGGATTGAGCACGTCGCGGGGATCGACCTCGAAGCCGGTGAACTCGAGGGCGGCGTTGTGCGAGTGCTTGAGCGGATGGAGCGGATACCGGCGGAGTCGAAACGCCGGCGTGTCGGCATCGGGGAGCCGAGCGACCACCACGGCGGGTTTGCCATCGAGCACGGCCAGCACCTTCACGAGCCGCCCGTAGGTCGCGCCCGTGATGAACATCTTCGTGCCCGTCAGCATCAGCCGGCCGTCGCGGTGCTCGAGCACGCTCGAAATCCGCGCCAGGTCGCAGCCCGCATCGGGCTCCGTGGCGGCGAAGATGGAGAGCGGCCGGCCCACCGCGAGGTCCGGCAGCAGCCGCATCTGCTGCTCCAGCGAACCGAAGCCCGTGACCGCGGAAACGACGCCGATCGACGAGTGGACGGCCAGCGTGCCCGCCGCGGTCGGCACGTTCGCCGCGAGCCGTGTGATGGCCCTGGCGAGATCGAGCATCAAACCGCCGCTGCCGCCAAACATCTCCGGAACCGCGAGCCCCCAGAGGCCGGTGTCGCCGAGCGCCTCCTCAGACGCCTTCGAAAACACGCCCGAGGGAGGTGGCGGAGCGTCGGCAAGCGGGGCCGGCTGATACGTGTTCGCTGCAAGCGGCTCATAGAGCGTCCGCTCCACGCGGAGCCTTGCGATCTCGGCTTCAGCCCGCTCGAGTACCGCCTCGATCCGATCCGGAAGCGGCTCAGCCGCGGCCGAAGCAGCCGTCGCGAAACCTCCGTCGCCGCCGCGCCAGAGTGCGGACATGACCCACGATCGCCGCTCGCCCGCCACCGAATCCTTCTGCCTGGAGCCGTTCATGCTGCCGCGCGTCTCCCTGGCTCCCGGTTGCTCGATCGCCTCCGCCGCCTGAAGCACCCGGTCGCGATAATGCCGCTCGATCGCGGCCCGCTTCAGCTTGAGCGAGGGAGTGGCCTCGCCGTGAGCCGTGTCGAACGCCCGGTCCGTGATCACCATCGCCTTCACCCGCCACGGTCGCGGTAGCATCGACTGTCGGCGAGCGAGCCGTCGGGCAAGCCAGGCCCGTACCCGCGGATGAGAGACTGCCTGCCGGCGGCTCACGACCACGACGCCCAGCCGCCGAAGCGCATCGCGGAGCACGGTGGGCTCAGGCACCACGATCGCTATGGGACGCCGCTGACCCGCCCCCACGACGCACACCTGCGCCACCGCGTCGTCCTCAGCGAGGGCCGCCTCCACCGCGGCGGGAGGCAGTTTCACGCCGTTGGCGAGCACGATCACGTCGCCGAGCCGACCGCCGATCCGCACGTGACCGTCGGCGTCGATCTCGGCCAGATCGCCGGTTTCGAGCCAGTCGCCGGGTTCAGCGGCGACGGGCCGGGCCGACTCGCCTCGGGGAGCGACGACGCCGATCGCCCGACTCGGCGTCTTCACGAGAAGCTGGCCCCGCGTGGCAGCACGCTCGTCGATCCGAACCTCGACTCCCGGCACCGGTGGCCCCACCGTGCCGACCTTCGCGATTCGTGGATTCGCCAGGGCAACCACCGGACCCGCCTCGGCGAGCCCATAGCCCTCGACCAGCGGCAGGCCTTGCGATGCAAAGAACTCCGCCGTCCGGCGGCGGAGCGGCGCACCGCCCGAGATGCAGACCCGCACCTGGCCGCCGAGGGCCGCGGCAAGATCGGCGAGCCGCCCGGTCGCCGCCGCCCGCTCCATCCGCTCGAAAAACGCCGGCACGCCGAGGATCACGGTCGGTGGCGTAAGCCTGCAGGCGTCGAGCACGCGGCCCCGCTCGCGAACCACATTGAGGCAGCCGCCGCGAACCAGTGCCGTGCCCAGGTCGCCGGTCAACGCAAGCGAGTGGCTCAGCGGCAGCCATGAGAGCCGGACGTCCTGCGGAGCGTCGAGAAACACCTCGGCGGCCGCGATCGCGTTGGCGGCAAGCGAACGCTGCGAATGCATCACGCCGTGCGGCACGCCCGTCGTGCCCGAGGAGAGCAGGATCGCACAGCAGGCCTCAGGATCGCACTGCCGCGCGAACGTCTCGATGCGTTCGCGAACGACGGAGGGAGTCGCGGCATGAGATCGCCAGCCGTCACCGCCGAGGCCAGCCGCCGCCAAACGCCCAGCCGCAGTGATATCGACCGCGACCCTGCCGGCCACGTCCCGTGGAGCGAGGGATCCGATGACGCCCGAGAACACGACGCCCCGCGGGGCGAGCCAGTCGAGGTGGGCGAGCTGCTCCTCGCGTGAGGCATCGGCGTGCAACGGCACGTGAACGAAGCCCGCGAGCAGGCAGGCGAGATCGACGAGAATCCAGTCAGGCGAGTGCGGGCCGACGTGGGCGAGGCGGTCTCCTCGTTCGAGGCCGACAGCCGCGAGCGCATCAGCGAGGTCCACGGCCGCGGCGATGGTCTCGCCCCACGTCCACGAGCGCTCCCTGCCTGCGGGTCCGGCCGTGAGGCCGTCCACGATCGCGCGGCGATCGAAGCAGTCACCCGCCCTTGCGGCCAGGAGATCGACGAGCGTCGCCGCAGCCTGACCGCCCTGGGCACAACGCGCCTCGCGTTGCATCGTCACGGCTGGATTCATCGGCCGACCCGTTCGAAGAGGACTGCGATCCCTTGGCCGAGGCCGATGCACATGGTCGCCAGGCCGTAGCGGCCCCCGCCGGCGCGGAGGGCATGAAGGAGCGTGGTGGCGATCCTCGCACCACTGGCGCCGAGCGGATGGCCGATGGCGAGCGAGCCGCCGCGAACGTTGACCCTCGCGGGGTCGAGACCAAGCTCGTCGATGCAGTGCAGCGCCTGGGCCGCGAAGGCCTCGTTGAGTTCGACAAGGTCGATGTCGGACAGCCCAATGCCGCGGCCGGCGACCCGCGCGAGGAGTTTTCTCGTGGCGTGGATCGGGCCGGTGCCCATGGCGGCCGGTGGAACGCCGACCACGGCCGTCGCCACCACGCGGGCCAGCGGGTCGAGCGACTGCCGAAGAGCCTCGGCTTCGCTCATCACGAGAAGCGCCGCGGCGCCGTCGCTGAGCGGGGCGCTCGTGGCCGCCGTGATCGTGCCGAGCTTTGGCAGAAACACCGGGTCGAGCGCCGCCATCGCCTCGAGGCTCGTGTCGCGGCGAATCGACTGATCCGCCACGGCCTCCATCACGGCTCCCGCCTCGTCGTGGCCGATCACGCGGACGATCTCGTCGTCGAACAAGCCGCCCTCGTCGGCCCGCGCGGCCTTCTCGTGGCTGGCCAGCGCAAACTCCTCCTGCCGCCGCCGTTCGATGCCATGGGCCGACGCGAGCTGCTCGGCCGTGAGGCCCATCGAAAGCATGCCGCGGCTCGTGCGGGCGAAGGCCTGCGGGTGAATGTCGACGGCCGACTCCATCGGCAGGTGGTGCATGTGCTCCACGCCGCCGACCACCTGCACGTTCTCCGCGCCGGCGGTGATCGCATGGCAGGCTTGGGCAAGGGCCTGGAGCGACGAGCCGCAGAGCCGGTTGACCGTCGTGGCGGCCGTGGTGAAGGGCAGGCCTGCCATCAGCGCCACAGTGCGGGCCACGTTGCCGCCGAGTTCGCCCCGCTGCTGCGTGGCTCCGAGCACGACGTCTTCGATCGTCTCCGCGGCGACTCCGCTCCGCTCAACGAGGGCCCGCACCACCGCGGCCGCGAGCTCGTCGCCGCGAACGTTGCGAAAAACTCCCTGCTTCGCGTGCGCCCGGCCGATCGCGGTGCGACAGCAGGCGACCACGACGGGTGTCGTGGCTGGATCATGCGACTGCGAGGAGACGCTGGCGGTCATGGTCGGCGCTTCATCCGGTGAACGGCCGGCCGCTCGAGGCATGGGCGAGGAGGCGTTCGGTGGGCTTCATCCGTGCCCCGAGTTCACCGAGCAGCTCGAGCCGGCGAACCACCTCGGTGGCGCCGAGCGAGTCGCCCCAGGCGAGCAGTCCGCCACGGAAGGCCGGGAAGCCGAGGGCATGGATCACGGCGAGATCGATGTCGCGGCTGTCGCGAACGAGCCCCTCGTCAAGGACGCGAAGCGCTTCGAGCAGCATTGGCAGGAAAAGCCGATCGACGACCGTACGGTCGCTCGACTCGCGCGGCAGATGCGCGTAGCGGGTGATCACCTCGGCGGCCTTGTCCTCGCGGCCCACGATCCGGCCGTGCGGGCCGGCTTCCGAATACCGGTAGAAGCCCGCAGCCGTCTTGCGGCCGAGCTTCCCCGCCTTCACGAGCGCCGGGATCACGGGCGAGGCCTCGATGCGGTCGCCATAGGCGGCACTGAGCACGAGGCCTGCATAGAAGGCGGTGTCGAGCCCGATCATGTCGTAGAGTTCGATCGGGCCCAGCGGCATGCCGAAGCCGCGGGCGATGCGGTCGAGTCGTTCAGCAGGCACGCCCTCGCGGAGCAGTTCACCGGCCTCGTGCAGGTAGGGCATCAGGACGCGGTTGACGAGGAAACCCGGGCTGTCGTTCACGACGACCGGACACTTGCCGAGCCGCTTGGCGTGGGCCACCGCGCGGGCCACCGTGGCATCGCTCGTCGCCGGACCGCGGATTACCTCGACGAGCGTCATCCGACGCACGGGGTTGAAGAAGTGCAGCCCGCAGAACCGGGACGGATCGGCGAGACCGGCCGCGAGGCGGCCGATCGGATTGGTGGACGTGTTGGTGGTGATCACCGTGTCGGGGCCCACGGTCCGCTCGATCTCGGCGAGCACCTGCTGCTTGACGTCTGGCCGCTCCGTAACGCTCTCCATCACGATGTCGGCGGCGGCGAGGGCGGCGAGGCTGGTGGCGGTCCGCAGCCGGCCGGCGAGTTCGACGGCACGGGCTTCGTCAACCCGCTTCGCGAGGCGGTCCCACGCGGCTTCCTCCAGGATGCCGGGAACGCTCACGGCGAGCGCCTCGGGATTCACGTCGACAACGGTGACGGGCACGCCGGCCCGCAGGTGGCTCGCGGCGATCCCCGCGCCCATGATCCCCGCACCCACGATGGCCGGCGCGATGGCCGGCATCGGTTCGCCGCCGGATGCCGCATCGACGCCGGCGTCGCGGCGGTTGCGTTCGCCGATGGAAAACACTCGCAGCAGATTCCGGGCGACCGGCGTCGCGGCGAGTTTCGCGAAGGCCTGCGATTCGAGCCTCGAAGCCGTCGCGGCATCGACCGACGCTCCGGCGAGAATCGTGCGGAGGATCGCGGGGGGTGCCGGATAGTGACCGCCGGTGCGGCCCAGGATCACGGCGGCCGTGGTGGCCTCGAGAAACTCCCGCTCCATCGGATCGAGATCGGCGGGCCCGGCCATGCGGCGACGGCGAGCAGCAATGAAGCCGTCCTCGCTGCGGAGCGCGAGCAGCCGCCGGGCCGACTCGACCGCCTCCGCGGCAGGCACGCACGCGTCGACGACGCCACGTCGCGCGGCGGCTGGCCCATCGATGGGTTCACCCGATCCCGCCAGCTCGACGGCGGGCCCCGGCCCGATCAACCTGGCGAGGCGGACGGTGCCTCCCCAGCCGGGCATGAGGCCGAGTTTGACCTCCGGGAGGCCGATCGACGTGTGTCGTTCGGATGTCGCCACGCGCAGATCACAGGCGAGGGCCAGTTCCAGGCCGCCGCCGAGACAGACGCCGTCGATCACCGCCGCGGTCGGAAACGAGGCGGTGAGCCTCGCGAACACGGCCTTGCCACGGTCACAGAGATCGGCCACCTCGGCAGCCGGGAGCGTGCCAAGTTCCTCCAGCCGCGACACGTCGGCGCCGGCGAAGAAACTGCCGGTTCGGCCCGATAGCAGGATCACTCCCCGCGGCGGCTCTGCCGCAAGGTGGTCGAGGGCGTGGGAGAGTTCCTCGATCGCGCGGCCCGTGAGCACGTTCTGCCGATGGCCCGGCACCGTGAACGTGAGCCGCACCAACCCGTCGGCGTCTCGCTCGACGGCCAGCGTCTCCAGTTCGCGGTCGATCGCGGGCATTTCGGGGTGCTTTCGTCCGTTTCGCTTGCCTGAAGGCCCAAAACCGCTAGTGTATCGGGAGTTTTCCCGGGCCACAGCGGCCCCAGCGGTCGACGCTCGGGTGCGCGGAACAGGCACGGTCTCGAGGCACGGAGGATGCAGCGTTCATGGCGAATCACGCTCATGAGTCGACCAGATCGGAGTCATCGAGGTTCTTGACCGGCGGCACCTCGCCGGGCTGGGGTTCGATCGCGATGCAGTCGGTCGTCTGGCTCGCGCTGGTTGCCTTGGCGGTCGCCGGCCGGCTCTGGCAGCCATCGTGGGACGGCGAGCCGCTCTGGCATGCCACGCCGCTCGCTGCCGTGGCCCTCGCCGCGGGGTTTCTCTTCGCCAACCCGTTCGTTGCGGCGTCAACGCCCTTGGCCGCCCTCGCGATCAGCAACGTCGCCCTCCCCGAGTACGGCAGCCTTGGGGTTGCCGCGGTGGTCTATGCCGCAACCGCCTGGCCGGTGCTGCTCGGGACGTCGGGAATGCTCGGCCGGGAGCGGCCCCGTTGGCTGGCGGTGGTCGGCGGGAGCCTCGCCACTTCGCTCGTTTTCTTTTTCAGCACCAACCTCGCCCACTGGGCGTTCATGGCCGACTACCCGCGCACGGTTTCTGGCCTCGGCGAATGCTTCCTCGCCGCCCTGCCGTTCTACCGCTGGATGCCGCTCGGCGATGCCGTCTGGACGCTGGCCACGTTCGGGATGATCGTGGCCGCGAGGATCGGTGCGGAGGCTGCGGCGACGCGGCGACTCCGTCCGCAGGCGATTTCAACCCGGCCGCTTGACTGACCGGAAAACCGGTCGAGAATGATTCGTGCCTCGGTTGGCGGCGGCCCTTTCGGCTTCCCTCGATCGCATCGCGCCGCGGGAATGGCGGAATTGGCAGACGCGCCAGGTTGAGGGCCTGGTGGTAGTAATACCGTGCAGGTTCAAGTCCTGTTTCCCGCATTGCTTCTCTGTTTCTTCCGCGAACTCCGGCCGCCTCGCTCCGGGTCCCCATGACAACGAACCCAGACCCGTCGTCCACGGAGCAGACTGAGCCCGTGGACGCAGCGACCCCCCACGAGGCCGCGTCCCAGCCAGAGGCTCAAGGCTCTCCGCGTCGGATCCAGATCGGCACCCAGCGGGCCGGTGTGAAGCCGCCGACGCTCGCCCCCAAGTATCAGTACCTCGCGCCCCCCACGCCGCGAACCGACGACGCCGGCGCCGCCGATGCCGCTGCCTCGACGCCAGACGCTGCCTCGACGCCAGGCACATCTTCGCCGCCGGGCGATGGTCCGTCGCAGGGCACTGCTCCACCCCCCGGTGGCGGCGGACCGCGGACGGAAGGTCGCGGCCCGCGTGACGGTGGCCGCGGCCGCCGCGACCGACGCCGCGACGACAAACCGCGGGCGTTCACCGACGTCCTGCCACCCGCCCGCCGCGTCGCCGTGCCCAACATCCGGGGCGGCCTCGACGAAGATCTCGAGGCCGATTTCGAGGCGGCGCTCGAGGGTGTCGCGATCGACGAACTGCTCGAAGCCGGTGCCTCGGCAAAGGCAGAGGCTCCGATCGACCCGGGAACGCGGCTGATGGCCACGGTGCTTTCGATCGGCCCGGACACGGCCTTCGTGGATCTCGGTGGCCGTCGCCAGGGGGCGATGAAACTCGCGGGTCTTCTCGATGCCGGCCTTGATCTCCCCGCCGTCGGCGACTCGATCGAGGTGTCGGTCGGCTCCCGCAACGAAGAAGACAACCTCTACGACGTGGCCCTCGCCAACCGCGCCGTCTCCGTCGAGGACTGGTCGCAGCTCCAGGCGGGGATGATCGTCGAAGCCCGCGTCACGGCCGCGAACAAGGGAGGCCTCGAATGCGAGGTCGCCGGTCTCCGCGGCTTCATGCCCGCGAGCCTGGTGAGCACCTGGCGGATCGAGAACCTCGAGGAGATGGTTGGCCAGACGCTCGACAGCCTGGTCACCGAGATCATCCCCGAGGCCCGCCGGCTCGTGCTCTCGCGACGGGCGGTGATCGAGAAGCAGGCGGCGGATGCGAAGGCGAAGATGCTCGAGACGCTCGAGCCCGGGGCCGAGTTCGACGGCATCGTCCGTTCGGTCCGCGAGTTCGGCGCGTTCGTTGACATCGGCAATGGCGTCGAGGGCCTGATCCACGTCAGCGAGCTGTCGTGGGATCGCGTCGCCAACGCGGCCGACGTGCTCAAGGCCGGCGAGAAGGTCCGCGTGGTCGTCAAGCGAGTGGACCACGAGACCGGCAAGATCGGCCTCTCGGCCCGCGACCTGATCGAGAGCCCGTGGAAGCGGGCCGGCGACAAGTATCACGTGGGCGCCACCGTGAAGGGCGTCGTGAGCCGGATCGCGCAGTTCGGCGCGTTCGTGAAGCTGGAGCCCGGCGTCGAGGGGCTCGTGCACATCTCCGAACTCGCCACGCGGCGGATCCGCAGCGTCAGCGACGTGGCTCGCGAGGGCCAGCAGGTGGAGTGCCGCGTGATCACGATCGATCCCGACGAGCAGCGGCTTTCGCTCTCGATCAAGGCGCTCGCACCGCCGCCGGCATCGAAGGAGCAGCCCGTCGCCGAGGAGCCCGAGGCCGACGAGCCAGCGGCGCCACCGCCGGTTGCCAAGAAGCGGACCACGCCCCTCAAGGGCGGCACGGGCGGCAACCAATCGCAGGGCGAGAAGTTCGGCCTGAAGTGGTGATCGGCGGCCTCAGCCGCTTCCTTCATGAGCCTCGCGTGCCCGCCCCCCGTACAAGCCCAACGCCGTAAGGCGTGGGGCGAGGCCGGGAAAAACGACGCATCACACGTGTCCTCGTCACGAAAGACCGCCGCCGAGGCCTCGCGGCCTACGGCGTTCACGAACCGGATCAGCCGCTGATCGTCCGCTTGCCCATCCAGGCGACGAGCGGCTCCGGCACCGTGATCGTCCCGTCGGCGTTCTGGTGGTTCTCCAGGATCGCGATGATCGCCCGGCTGATCGCCACGGCCGTGCCGTTGAGCGTGTGCACGAACTGTGTCCCCTTTTCGCCCGGTGTCCGGTAGCGGAGGGCCAGTCGCCGCGACTGGTAGTCGGTGCAGTTGGACGTGCTGGTCACCTCGCCCCACTCCCCGGCCTCACCGCGGCCCGGCATCCAGGCCTCGAGATCGAACTTCCGATAGGCGGGGCCGCCGAGGTCGCCCGACGCGGTGTCGATCACCCGGTAGGGAATGCCGAGTCCGTCGAAGATGCGGCACTCCAGATCGAGCAGGTGATCATGCATCGCCTCGCTCGCCTCGGGCAGCGTGAAGGCAAACATCTCCACCTTCGTGAACTGGTGCACCCGGTAGAGCCCGCGGGTGGCACGGCCATGCGCGCCGGCCTCGGTCCGGAAGCAGTGACTGATGCCGCAGAGCTTGAGCGGCAGTTCGGCCGCCTCGAAGATCCGCTCGTGATAGGCGCCGCCGAGCGTGATCTCGGCGGTGGCGATGAGTGAGAGGTCGGAATCGTTGACCGAGTAGATCTGCGTCTCCGGTCCGCGGGGCATGAAGCCCGTGCCTTCGAGGATCGAATCGCGGGCGAGGTCGGGGGTGGTCATCACCGTAAAACCCTCGCGCATGAGAATCTCGACGGCATACCGCTGCAGGGCGAGTTCGAGGAGCACCCCGTCGCCGGTGAGGAAGTAGAAGCCGTGCCCGGCCACGCGGGCGCCCGCCTCGAAGTCGAAGAGTTTCAGGCGGCCGCCGATCTCGACGTGGTCGAGCGGCTTGAAGTCAAACGCCCGAGGCGGGTGCTGCCCGCGGCGGATCTCGACGGCGGCGTCTTCGCCGCCGACCGGTGCGGCCGGATGGGTGAGATTGGGCACGGCGCGGAGGATGGCATCGGCCTCGGCCACGATCTCCGCCGACTTCGCCTCGAGCGCCGAGATCTCCTCGCGGAGCCGGCGGCCTTCAGTCTTCTTGGCCTCCCGCTCGGACGCGTCAGCCGCCTTGCCGATCGACTTGCTCACCTGGGCCGCGGCGGCATTGAGCCGGTCGATGTCGGCCTGGAACTGTCGCCGCAGTTTGTCGAGGGCGGCGAACTTCGTGATGTCGGCCGACGAGCCGCGGGCCCGGCAGTTGGCGGCGACGAGATCGATGTTGTCGGCAACGAAGCGGCGATCGAGCACGGCAAACTCCGGCGGAAAGAGACGGCGGGGGGCGTGAGCGGCCCGGCGGCGACGTCTATACTGGGGGGGTGGGATCGTTCGGGGGTCGCCCGGGTCCGGAGTTTGCCAGACACATGCCCGCCTCCGCCAGTGCCGTCACCGAGTCGCCAGCGTCACTGCCGGAGGCCGCCGCGCCGCGGCCCAAGGACCGGCCCAAGCGGCAACCCCGCTACCACGTCGTCCTCTGGAACGACGACGACCACACCTACCAGTACGTCGTCGCGATGCTTCGCCAACTCTTCGGCCATCCACCCGAGAAGGGCTTCACGCTGGCGAAGCAGGTTGACAAGGACGGCCGCGTGATCGTGCTCACCACCACGAAGGAGCACGCGGAGCTGAAGCGTGACCAGATCCACGCCTTCGGCGCCGACCGGTTGCTCGCACGCTCCAAGGGCTCGATGTCGGCGTCGATCGAGCCTGAGGCCGGCACGGGCTAGCCGAGCAACGGGGCGGATCGCATGGACGTTCGGCACAGGTTGCCAACCAGCGTCACCTCGAGAAGCGTCTCCCACAAAGCCCCGAGCGCCAGCGAGGGGATGGGCGTTGTGGCACGCTGCGGTTGGCTTGTCAGCGACGCGTGATCCCGTCGCTGGCGCTCCGGGCTTCCTGGCGGCGTGACAGCGTTGTCCGATGTGCAGAAAGCCCCGAGCGCCAGCGAGGGGATGGGCGTTGTGGCACGCTGCGGTTGGCTTGTCAGCGACGCGTGATCCCGTCGCTAACGCTCCGGGCTTCCTGGCGGTGTGACAGCGTTGTCCGATGTGCAGAAAGCAGGCGGCCCGGACCTTTCGGCCCGGGCCGCCCCGTTTCCCAGTCGTTTCCGTCACGCCCGCGGCTGCGGGCCGTGCAGGCCGGTCATCGAGCCGCGATCACTCGCAGCAGGGGACCTCACGAACCACCGTCTTGGGCACGCAGCGGGTCACCGTGTAGGCAACCTGCTTCGGCACCATCCGGACGACGTCGATCGTCTTCGTGTAGTGCACCGGCCGCGTGGTGCAGACCGGCACCTGCTTGGTGTGGGTCTCCTTCACCATCGTGCAGACCTTGTAGCACTCCTCCCGGCTCCGCTCCTCGCGGACCATCCGGCAGACCTTCGACGTGCAGGTCTTTACCCGCTGCTCGGGAACCATGTGGCACACGCGGTATTCGCAGGTGCGAACCTGCTCCTCGGGCACCATCTTGCAGACCTTGTAGCAGCAGGTCTTCACCCGCTGCTCGGGAACCATCTTGCACACCTGGTAGGTGCGGACCCGCTGCTCGGGGATCATCCTGCACACCTGGTAGGTGCAGGTGCGAACCTGCTCCTCAGGCACCATGCGGCACACCTGGTACGAGCAGGTGCGAACACGCTGCTCGGGAACCATGCGGCACACCTGGTAGGTGCGGACCCGCTGCTCAGGAACCATGCGGCACACCTGGTACGAGCAGGTGCGGACACGCTGCTCGGGAACCATGCGGCACACCTGGTAGGTGCGAACCCGCTGCTCGGGAACCATCTTGCACACCTGGTAGGTGCACGTCCGGACCCGCTGCTCGGGCACCATCTTGCAGACCTTGTAGCACCGCACTCGCTCTTCCGGAACCATCCGGCAGACCGTGTAGGTGCAGGTCTTCACCCGTTGCTCCGAGACCATCCGGCAGACCTTGTAGCACTGCTTCTCGACGATCGTCTCGTTCTCGTAGCGGACGCAGTTGACTTCCTTCTCGCTGACCTCGGGCACCCAGACCTTCTTGGTGATGGTCCGCGGGGGGCACTGCTCCTCGACGATGCAGGCCTTGCCCGGCACGTAGCACTTCCGGCCCGAGCAGTCACACTCCCAGTGGCCCGGCTCGCGGACGCACCGCTTGACGACCGGACCGGGGATCTCGCAGCACTCGGTCTCCCAGCGACCGCTGCAGACCTTGACGGTCTTCGTGTAGTGCACCGGCTTGCAGACCGTCCGGCAGACGTCCCGCTCGCGGGTCTCCCACACCGGCTTGCAGACGGTGTAGGGGATCTCCTTCGTGCAGACCTCGCGGACCGGCTTGCAGACCGTGTAGGTCTCCTGCCGCTCCTCGTACACCGGCTTGCAGACGGTGTAGGGGATCTCCTTCGTCATCGTCTCATACACCGGCTTGCAGACCGTGTAGCACTGCTCGCGGGTCTCGTACACCGGC
>JAGWWA010000030.1 GCA_018970605.1 Planctomycetota bacterium
CCGGGGGTCGACCAGGCGGACGGACTTTGTCCGCGGTCGAAGCCGAAAAATAGAGACGCATGCGCTCCGGGCGTCAAGACGATCATCGCCTCGCGGCATCGCCGCGCAGACCAGCCTCACCGTATCACCGCGCCGACCAAGCGGTGTGGTAGATTCCGCCCATGTCCCTCCCACCATCCTCGACCGTGGCCCCCGCGGACGCTCCGCCGGACGCTCCCCCGGACGCTGTCCCCCAGCCGGACGCCCAGCCGACCGCTGTCGCCCCGCCAGACTCCCAGCCGACTGACGTCGCCCAGCGGGCGGGGCGGCCGGCCGCCCGCCCCGCCCCGGCCGCCGCTCGGAGTTCGGGCCTCAACCCCGCGCAGTACGAGGCCGTGCACGCCGCCCCGGGTCCGCTGCTCGTGCTCGCGGGCGCCGGCACCGGCAAGACCCGCGTGGTGATCGCCCGGATCGGCCACCTTGTCTGGCGAGGAGCGAAGCCGTCGCGGATCCTCGCCGTGACGTTCACCAACAAGGCCGCCCGCGAGATGCTCGCCCGGGCCCAGAAGGGCCTCAAAAAGGGCTCCGAGGAGAAGCCCGAGATCTCCACGATCCACTCGCTCTGCGTGCGCATCCTCCGGCGTCATGCGTCGCGGCTCGGGTATCCCGACCGCTTCGCGATCGTCGATCGCGGCGAGCAGGAGGCGGCTGCGCGAACGGTGCTCAAGGAACTGAAGATCGCCGACACGGTGCTTCGGCCGGCCGACCTGCTCGACCGCGTGGGCCGCTGGAAGAGCCGTGCGGTGCGGGCCGACGCCGCGATGGACGCCGTCCCAGCAGACGCCGACGACAGCTGGACGCTCGCCGCCGCGGGCTACCGCCGCTACCAGAACGCCCTCAAGACGGCCGGCGCCGTGGACTTTGACGACCTGCTGCTCCTCGTGGACGAACTCTTCACGAATCACGAGGATGTCCGCCGCGCGGAAGCAGGACGCTTCGACCACGTGCTGATCGACGAGTATCAGGACACCAGCGGCATCCAGGAGCGGATCCTTTCCGCCCTCGCCCGCGACCACCGCAGCATCTGCGTGGTGGGCGACGACGACCAGTCGATCTACGCCTGGCGGGGTGCCGAGGTCTCGCACATCCTCGACTTCGCGAAGCGCTGGCCCGGCGCGAAGATCGTGCGACTCGAGGAGAACTACCGCTCCACGCCCGAGATCATCCGCGCCGCGAACATGCTCATCGAGCGAAACTCGCGGCGGCATGGCAAGACGCTCGTCTCCAACGCCCCTGCCGGCGTGCCGCCGGCGATCATCCAGGCCCAGGACGAGGTGGACGAGTCGCGCCGCGTCGTCTCCGACGCCGAGAGCCTGCTCCGCGAGCGGCTCGTCGATCCCTCCGAGGCGGTGATCCTCGTCCGCACCGGCGAACAGACGCGAACCTTCGAGCAGGAACTGCGGCGGCGGCAGATTCCCTACGAACTCGTCGGCAGCCGCTCGTTCTTCGACCGCCGCGAAGTGAAGGACGTGATGGCCTTTCTGCGGGTGCTGGTCGATCCCGACGACGATCTGGCACTCGCGAGGATCGCGAACGTGCCGCCCCGGGGGCTCGCCGGATCCGCCGTGCAGCAGGCGCGGGCCGACGCCGCCACCGCGGGCCACAGCCTCTGGCGGGAGTTGCTCGCCCGCCGCGACTCGGCCCGGCTCTCGCCGGCGGCCCGGTCGGGCGTGGATGCGGTCGCGCGGCTCGTTGCGCTCCGAGATGCCGCGCCACCGGCTGCTGCCGGGCAGTCGCGCGCGGCGGGCGTGCTCCGCTCGCTGCTCGATGCAGCCGGCTACCGGCCGTTCCTCGACAAGGAATACCAGGACGATCCGGCCGAGGCCGAGACCCGGTGGGCCTGCGTCGAGGAGGTGGCGGCGGCCCTCGACGAACACGAGCGTGCCCGGCCCGGGCAGCGCGACCTCGCGGCCGTGATCCGTGGGTTCCTCGACGACTTCGTGCTTCAGGTGGAGGAGCAGGAAGATCGATTCCAGGATGACAAGCCGAAGAACAACGTGCTCCGGCTGATGACGCTGCACGCGGCAAAGGGGCTCGAGTTCGAATGCGTGTGGATGGTGGGCATGGAGGAGGGCATCCTGCCGCATCACCGCTCGCTCGCCGACAGCCTTCAGGCGATCGACGAGGAGCGTCGGCTCTGCTATGTGGGCGTGACCCGCGCGAAGCGGCGGCTGATGCTCTCGATGTGCCTGACGCGAACGAAGTGGGGCAAGAGCAAGCCCTGCCGCCCGAGCCGGTTTCTCTACGAACTGACGGGACAGGCCGAGAAGTTCAGCGAAACCCCGACCGAGAAGCCGGACAAGCCTGAAGCGCCCGCCCCCCGCGTCCGCAAGCGCCGCCGGTAAGACGACGGTGCCCCCACCAGACGCCGCCTCCAGCGCGGTGCGCCCGAGGCCTTACGGCCTACGGCTTCTACGAAACCCGTCCAAGCCCAACGCCGTGAGGCGTGGGGCGAACCGCCACCAGACACCGCGTCCAGCGTGCCTCGCCCGCGGCCTCAGATCCGGCCGGCTCTCGCTCACCACGCCCCACGGCTCACTTGCCGATGCAGTGCCGGGAGAAGATCCGGTCGAGCAGGTCGGTGCCGATCGCGTCACCTGTGACCTCGGCGAGCGACTCGGCCGCGGTGCGAAGGCTGCCGGCCACCACCGCCTCGTCGACCCCGCGCCCCGCGATCGCCTGCTCAACCGCCCGACGGGCTTCCGCGACTGCGGCACCGGCCGCGACGGCGGCCACCCGCATTCGCAGCGTGGCAGACTCCGCGGCGGGCAAGCCGGCGACAGCCGCGTCGATGGCGTCCTTCAGTTGTCCGATCCCCGTGCCGGCCACGACGCTCGTGACGATCTCGGTGGTGGCGTCGCCGTCTGCCGCAACCCTGTCGCACCGCGTGACGACATCGATCCGCGGAGCAACTCCCTCGATGACCGGGGCCGCGCGGCCGGCCCCGGCGTCGCGGCACGCCACGACCACATCGGCTCGCGAGGCCTCGTCGGCGGCCCGCGCTCGTGCCGCCACGTCGATCGGGTCGCCGCGCACCGCGACGGCATCATCGACTCCCGCGAGATCGACGAGCAGCCAATCGCGGCCGAGCCCGCCGCGCACGCGGGCCTCGATCGAGTCGCGGGTGGTTCCCGACTCGTCGGCGACGAGCGCGGCGTCGCGGCCGGCAACGGCGTTGAACAGGCTGCTCTTGCCGATGTTGGGACGGCCGACGAGGACGACCCGCGGCAGGTCGCCACCGGCGGCGTCGCGACCCGCGAGCGTGGCGGCCACGCCGGTGATCGCGGCAAAGCAGCGGTCGAGCCGCGCGGCGATTTCCGACCACACGGGCTGCGCCGGCACGGCGTCGGGCGTCGTCTCGTCCGCGAAGTCGATCGATGCCTCGATATCGGCGAGCAGGTCGAGCAGCTCCCCTCGCGCGACGGCGAGCGCCGCCCCGGCCCCGCCGCCGAGGCGATCGAGCGCGGCGGCCAGCTGCTCGGGCGACCGCGCATCGACGACGCCGAGCACCGCCTCGGCCTGCACGAGGTCGAGCCGGCCGGCGAGGAATGCCCGCAGCGTGAACTCACCGCCGCGGGCGAGCCGCGCGCCGTGGCGGCAGGCCTCCGCGACCATCGCAGCGACGAGGGGCGCCGAGGCGGGCAGCTGAACTTCGGCGAGCGGTCCGCCGATCGGCCCCGCGGGTCCCGGCCAGACGAGCACCTCGACTGGCAGTTGGCCCCAGTCGCGTCCCAGCCCATCGGCGGCGAGCGTGGCCCGCACCACCCGGGGGCGTTCGCCGTGCCGTGGCCATGCCATCGCCGAGAGGAGTGACTGGAGCAGATCGGCGAGCCCGTCGCCCGCCAGGCGCACGATCGCCCGGGCCCCGTTCCCGGGCACGGTCGCCGGCGCGACGATGAGTTCATCGGCAGACCACATGAGCACCTCGACGATACCGCAAATCGCCCGCGGCCTCACGGCCGGTCGGCTCGCACGAGTGCCGTCCGAGCCCAACGCCGTAAGGCGTGGGGCGAACCACCACAGACAACACGTCGGGTGATGCCAGCGAGGGGTCGCCCGTGCCCCGGGAGCCGGCGTTGCTGACGAGCGAAGCCATGGATGGCGAAGCGAAGTCAGCATCGAGCGAGCGGAGGCCTGGAGGGCCGCAGCGAGCGTCCGGCGACGGGGCATGGGCGACCCCGAGCCGACGCGGCACAAGGGCACACAGGTTGAAAACCTGTGCTACGGGGATCACGAGGGCACTCAGGTTGAAGACCTTGTGCTACGTGGATCACGAGGGCACGCAGGTTGGCAACCTGCTCTACGGGAACGCTACTTCCGCTTGCGCGCCTGTCGCTTCTCGCGGGCCGCCGTCGCGGCGCCGTTGGCCGATGCCTTGCCGACCGGCGCAAACGACGCGTCCACCACCCGTCCCCCGCCCGCCGCCGCGGGCAGCGTCTTCGGCATCCAGAGCCGCTCCGCGATGCCCCAGAGGCTCGAGGCGATGAAGTAGAGGCACAGGCCGCAGGGCACCTTGAAGAACATCAGGGCCATGAACCACATCATGTAGTTCATCACCTGCTGCTGCATCTTCTGTTCCTCGTTCATGGCGGGCGGCATGAACAGTTTCTGCTGCCAGAGGAACAGGCCGATCGTCACCAGCGGGAAGAGGTTGAGGAACGGGCCGAGCCAGCCCTCGGGGGCCGTGAGGAAGGCGGGGAGCAGCTTCGACCAGTCCCAGAGCATGTCGGGGGCCGCGAGGTTGGAGCACCAACGGATCGCGGAACTGAACAGCGGCGCCTGCCGGAGTTCGACGTCGGTGGCGAGCGAGCGGTAGAGCCCCATGAAGATCGGAACCTGGATGAAGACGAGCAGGCAGCCGCCCATGGGGTTGTAGTTGTGCTTCTTCCAGAGTTCCTGCGTGGCCTGGGTCTTCTTCACCTGGTCGTCGGCATACTTCTCGTTGATCGCCTTCATCTCGGGCTGCAGTTCCTGCATCTTCTGCGAGGAGATCGCCTGCTTGCGGCTCACCGGAAACATCGCCCCGCGGACGAGCACCGTGAGCAGGAGGATGGCGATGCCGTAGTTGCCGATCACCGAGTGGAGGGCATGCAGGATCGCGATCATGGGGCGGGCCACCCAGCCGAACCAGCCGTAGTAGACGAGGTCGTCCATGCCCGAGTCGGGCACGCCATACTGCTTGAGGAGTTCGGGCCGCTTCGGGCCCGCGAAGATCCGGTAGTGATGCCGCTGGGCGCTGCCGGCGGGAATCACGAGGTCCTGCGACACCAGCCGATTCGTGACGTTGACGAGTTTCTTGCGGGCCGCGGCGGGCACGTCGCCGACGGCGAGGGGCCGTACCTCGGCGAGCGCAGGCCGTTCGGCGCCCGTCTGGTCGGGGATCACGGCCGAGGCGAAATAGAGGGCATCCACGCCCGCGAACGACAGCGGTGTGCCGTCGCCGATCCGCGACGACGGATGCTCCAACTTGCCGTCGGCGATCTTCAAACCGCTGATGACCGTGCCGGGCTTGCCCACGAACCGCACCGCCACGTCGCGGACGGCCAGCGAGCCCCAGTCGCGGGCGACCCGCTGCGTATACCACCATCCCTCGGTCGGCAGCCCCGTCGGGCCGTCGAGCGCGTAGGCGACGGTGGCGTCGTTGCCCGCGGCCTCGAGGCCGACCACGAGTTCGAGGCCGTAGCCCCCGTCGCCGGCGGCGTCGCCATCGGAGGCGAGCCGATACTCCTTCACCACGGTGAGCCCCCCGGGAAGCGTCCGGGTGAAACGCACCCGAGAAGAGTCGGTCGTCTCGTCAACCTGCCAATCGACGTCGGCGAGTTCGAGGCCGGGGATTTCCGCAAGCGGCTCCGCCGCCCGCTTCCTGCCGTCGCGAGACTCGAGCGAGAGCCGGAACGAGAGCGGGTCGTGAGGGCTGCCGTCGGGGTCGTCCACCGGCGCAGAGCGATACTCGGGCCGCACGACCTCCAGAGGCCGGCGGTCGAGGGTGGCTTCGAGCGACGCGGTGCCGCCGTCGCGAACCACGTCGAGCGTGACTTTCTTGCGCGGCTGCCGGGCGAGGAGCGCCTCCCGCAGGGCCGCGGCATCGGGCGTGGGCATGCCATCGACCTTCGCGATCACGTCGCCGGCCTTGAGCCCTGCCCGCGCGGCAGGCGTGCCCGCCCCCACGACGCCCACGCGACAGCCGCCGTCGCCGGCCTCGACCGCCAGGTGACCGAGGTAGCCCGAGCGGTCATCCTGGTCGTGAAACTTCTCGTCGGCCAACTCGATCCGCTCGACTGCAGCCCCGCGGCTGGTGAGGGTGACCAGCATCCGCGCCGCCGCCGGATCGAGCGAGCCGAGCGTCCGGCGAACACGCGGCGCAGCGGCGGAGGGTTCGCCGATCGCGAGGTCGGCGGTGGGGACAGGGGCTTTCGCGGCCGCCGCCGTGGCCGGCTCGGCCGATTTTTCCAAGGCATCACCGCCGGCTTCCGTCGCGGCGGTTTCCTCGGCCGCCGGCTTGGGAGGCGTCGGAAACAGCCAGGTCTGCAGCGCCTGGCTCGCCATGATGATCGCCAGCGAGACGACGAAGAACTGAAGGTAGCGACGGTCCACGGAAACTCTTTCGGAAGCGGGTGGGAGGGAACGGGCGGCGGAGGGACGTCAGCGGCCCTGACCGAGGCGATCGCCGAGGAAGTTGTCGAGGTCGGGGATCGCATGAATCTTCTTGGAGGTCACCTCGAACGGATACTCGATCCGACGAAACCGAACCCGTCGATCATCCTCGACCACGACATAACAGGCGCGGGGATCGTTGTCGCGGGGCTGGCCCACCGAGCCGACGTTCACCATCGCCTTCGTCGTCGGCAGATCGAACGCCACCTCCGACTCGCTCCGCGGCACGCTCGGCGAGATGAACTCCGGCGACATGGTGAACATGCCGGGGATGTGGGTGTGGCCCTGGAAGCAGTAGCGGCCGATCAGTTCGAAGATGTGCTCCATCTTCAGCGGGTTGTAGATGTCCTCGGGGAACACGTATTCGTCGAGTGGCCGGCGGGCCGACCCGTGCACGAAGAGCAAGTCGCCGTCGGTGAAGGTCCGGGGCAGTTCGCCCAGGAAGTCCATGAGCGTATCGGCCGAGTTCCTCGGCATCCGGTCGTGCAGTTCGAGCTGGTGACGCGTCCAGCGGATGGCCCGCTCGGCTCCCGAGTTGAAGCCGTCCGGGTCGAAGAGGGCCCCCTGATCGTGATTCCCGAGGATCACGAGGCTGCATCGGTCGCGGACGAGTTTCACGCACTCGCACGGATTCGGGCCGTACCCGACGACGTCGCCGAGGCAGATGACGGTGTTCACCCTCTCCCGGTCGATATCCTCGAGGACAGCCTGGAGAGCCTCCAGGTTGCCATGGACGTCGCTGATGATGGCCCGCTTCACGTAAACTCCACCCGTCGCGGGCCGCGATAGGGCTGGCTTTCCGCGGAAATTGAGACTACGGCCCCCCTCCCACACGGTCAAGGACGCGGCTCCGGCCCCGCGGCACCGAACGATGCGGATTCTCGCGATCGACACGAGCTTCGGGGCCGGATCGGTGGCCGCGGTCGATCAAGACGGCATGGCGGAGCGGCCGCTGGGGCCTGCTGGAGGCCACGCCCGGGTGCTCACGGCGGCGCTCGCCGAGGTGGCGGCGGAGCGCGGGTGGGGCGTGGGCCCCACGTCTCTTGGCGACCTCGGGCCGGGCGACGTGATTGCCGTCGTCCGCGGTCCGGGGTCGTTCACCGGCCTGCGGGTGGGCGTGGCCGCAGCGAAGGCTTTGGCATGGACGACGGGCGCGAGTCTCGTCGGCGTGTCGGGGTTCGACGTGCTCGCGAGGCGTGCTGCCCGCCTCGCCGGCTGGCCTGACGAACCGATCGCGATCGCCTACGACGCCGGCCGTGGCGACGTGTTTGCGGCGATCGCCACGCCGACGACCGGCGACTGGACCATCGCCCCGCCGTGCCTCGTCCCGCTCGATTCCTGGCTCGATTCGCTGCCTACCGGAGTCCGCGTCACGGGGCCGGCCCTCGATGCGTTGGCGGATCGGTTCACCGCCCGCACCGACCTCGCCAGGGCGACGCCGGAGGCATGGCATCCACTGGCCGCCGACGCCGCCGCCCTCGCCCGGGCCAGAGCCGAGGCGGGCGAGTTCGACGACCCTCGCACGCTGCTCCCCGACTACCTGCGGCAGAGTTACGCGGAAGAAAGAAAGCCGCTTCCCGGTGGCTGAGCGGGTCCTGAACCGCGGCAGACCCGGCTGAAACGACCGTCCGGCTGTCCCGACTCGGGGTCGCCGGTACATTGGCCCCCGCAGGCGGTTCCGCGGGGAGATCACGCGGTTCGGTCCCGGTCCGCCTCCGCCCCAGCAGCATCCACGACCCATGCGGCCCATCACCAAACTTCTCGTCGCCAATCGCAGCGAAATCGCCATCCGCGTCTTCCGGTCGGCGCACGAACTCGGCATCCGCACGGTGGCGATCTACGCCCACGAAGACCGCTTCGCGCTGCACCGTTTCAAGGCCGACGAGGCCTACCTCGTTGGAAAACCCGGCGAGCCGATCCGCTCCTACCTCGACATCGACGGCATCGTCGCCCTCGCCAAGGCCCATGGCGTGGACGGCATCCACCCCGGCTACGGCTTCCTCTCCGAGAACCCCGCGTTTGCGGCGGCCTGCGCGAAGGCGGGCATCACGTTCGTCGGCCCGCGGGTCGAGCTGCTCCAGACGCTCGGCGACAAGACCGCCGCCCGCGACCTCGCCCACAAGGCGGGCGTGCCGATCCTCGCCGGCAGCCCCAAGGCGGTCGTCGGCCACGCCGACGCGCTGAAGATCGCCAAGGAACTCGGCTGGCCGGTGATCCTCAAGGCGGCGCACGGCGGCGGCGGCCGCGGCATGCGGGTGGTCCGTGGCGAGGACGAACTCGCCGTCGCACTCGAAAGCGCGCAGCGGGAGAGCAAGACGGCCTTCGGCTCGGCGGCCGTGTTCGTGGAGAAGTTCATCCAGCGGGCCCGGCACATCGAGGTGCAGCTGCTCGGCGACCTGCACGGCAACCTCGTGCACCTCTTCGAACGCGACTGCTCCGTGCAGCGTCGGCACCAGAAGGTCGTGGAGCTCGCGCCCGCCCCGAATCTCGCCCCCGCCACCCGCGACGCAATCTGCGAGGCGGCGATCGCCATCGGCCGCACGGCCCGCTACGAGAACGCCGGCACCGTGGAGTTTCTCGTCGATGCCGACACGGGCCGTTTCTACTTCATCGAGGTGAATCCCCGGATCCAGGTGGAGCACACCGTCACCGAGGAGATCACGGGCATCGACATCGTGCGGCGGCAGCTGCTCGTCGCCCAGGGCCACAAGCTCTCCGACCCGGAGATCGGCCTCGGCGACCAGAAGCAGATCCGCTCGATGGGGGCGGCGCTCCAGTGCCGTGTCACCACCGAAGATCCTGAAAACCGGTTCCTGCCCGACTACGGCCGAATGACGGCCTACCGCTCGGCCAGCGGCATGGGCATCCGCCTCGACGCCGGCACCGCCTTCTCGGGCGCCGTGGTCACTCCCTATTTCGACTCCCTGCTCGTCAAGGTGACAGCCCGCGGCCTGACCCATCAGGAGGCTGCCGGTCACATCGAACGCTGCCTGCAGGAGTTTCGCATCCGCGGGGTGAAGACCAACATCCCGTTCCTCATCAACCTCGTCACGCACCCAGAGTTTCTCGCGGGCAACTGCACGACGCGGTTCATCGACGAGACGCCCGCCCTCTTCGACTTCCCGATCCGCCGCGACCGAGCCACCAAGGTGCTCGAGTATCTCGCCGACGTGATCGTCAACGGCAATCCGCTCGTGAAGGGGCGGCCTGCCGCGGCCCGCCGCCAGCCGGCCCCGCTCCCGGAGTTCGACCGCTTCGCACCGCCGCCGCCCGGCACCCGCACGAAGCTCAAGGAACTCGGCCCTGCAAAGTTCGCCACCTGGGTCCGCGAGCAGCAGCGGCTCATGATCACCGACACGACCATGCGCGACGCCCATCAGTCGCTGCTGGCCACGCGCATGCGGACCCACGACATGCTGTCCGTGGCCGACGCCTACGCCCGGCTCTGCTCCGGCTTCTTTTCGCTGGAGATGTGGGGCGGGGCGACGTTCGACACGTCGATGCGGTTCCTGAAGGAGTGCCCGTGGGACCGACTCCTGCAGCTCCGCGAGCGCATCCCGAACATCCTCTTCCAGATGCTTCTGCGGGCGAGCAACGCCGTCGGCTACACGAACTACCCCGACAACATCGTCCGGGCCTTCGTCAAGGAGTCGGCGGCCAGCGGCATCGACGTGTTTCGCGTGTTCGACCCGCTCAACTGGGTGCCGAACATGCGGGTGGCGATCGACGCGGTCGTCGAGAGCGGCGCGATCTGCGAGGCGGCCGTCTGCTACACGGGCGACGTGCTCGACCCGAAGCGGACGAAGTATTCGCTCGACTACTACGTGAAGCTCGCCAAGGAACTGGAAAAGGCCGGAGCCCAGATGCTCGCCATCAAGGACATGGCGGGCCTCTGCAAGCCGTTTGCCGCCGGCAAACTCGTGTCGGCGCTGCGTGCCGAGATCGGCATTCCGATCCACTTTCACACCCACGACACGTCCGGAGCCCAGGTGGCCGCGGCGCTGGAAGCGGCCAGGAGCGGCGCCAGCGTGGTCGATGCCGCCTTCGCCTCGTTCGCCGGCCTCACGAGCCAGCCCAACCTCAACGCGCTGGTCGAGGCGGCCCGCAACACGCCGCTCGACACCGGCCTCGACCCAGAGCCCCTGCGGCACTTCTCCCACTACTGGGCGGCGGTTCGCGAGCACTACACCGCCTTCGAGTGCGGCATGAAGGCGCCCGACCCGGACCTCTACCTCCACGAAATGCCCGGCGGACAGTTCACCAACCTCCTGGAGCAGGCCAAGGCCCTCGGCCTCGGCGACCGCTGGGAGGAAGTCTGCCGTGCCTACGCCGACGTCAATCAACTCGTCGGCGACATCGTGAAGGTCACGCCCACGAGCAAGTCGGTGGGCGATCTCGCGCTGCTGCTCGTGACCAACAACATGAAGGCGTCGGACCTGCTCTCCGACTCCCGCGAGCTTGCCTTCCCCGAGTCGGTGATCGACCTCCTCGCCGGCCGCATGGGCCAGCCGCCGGGCGGGTTTCCGGCCGACGTCGTCGCGCGGATCGTCCGCAAGGCCGACATCGTGACTGGTCGCCCCGGCGAGTCGCTTCCGCCGGCCGACTTCGCGGCCGCCGAGAAGAAGGTGGCCGAACTCGTGGGCCGCACGGCCTCGCCCCGCGAGGTGATCTCGTGGCTGCTCTATCCGCGGGTGTTCGCCGACTTCGCCGCCCATCGGGCCAAGCACGGCGACGTGAGCGTGCTGCCGACGCCGGCCTTCCTCGAGGGGCCGAAGCCGGGCGAGGAACTCTCGGTCGACATCGAGCCAGGCAAGACGTTGCTCATCCGCCTGCTGACGGTGGGAGAGCCACATGCCGACGGCACGCGGACCGTGTTCTTCGAGTTGAACGGCCAGCCCCGGAGCGTGTCGGTGGCCGACAAGAGTCTCGAGGCGAAGGTGCAGAAGCGGCCGAAGGCCGTGATCGGCGACGCCCGCGAGGTGGGCGCGCCGATGCCGGGGCTGATCGTCACCGTGGCCGTGAAGCCGGGCGACATGGTGACAAAGGGCCAGAAGCTCCTGTCGCTCGAAGCGATGAAGATGGAGACGACGGTGTACGCCGAGCGCGACGGCCGGCTCGCCGACGTGCTCGTCACGCCCGGCACACCGGTCGAGGCGGGAGAGCTGGTTGCACGTTACGCTGACGCGTAACGGCACGGCTGCAACGCCATCCATGGCCGTTGCAGCCTTGGGCCCGGCGTGGGCGAAGCCAAGGTTCGCCTGGCCGGGCGTCGGCCTTCCGGGCCGACGGCACGTTACGCCGACGCGTAACGGCACGGCTGCAACGCCATCCATGGCCGTTGCAGCCTTGGGCCCTGGCCCCGTCCAAGCCCAACGCCATAAGGCGTGGGGCGAGTCCGGGATGAGTCCGGAGTCCAGCGAGATTCGCCCGAGGCCTCACGGCCTTCGGCTTTCACAGGCACGAACTCAGCGAGGGGCTGCCCGTGCCCCGGGAGCCGGGCTGTGGGAGCAAGCGGAGGCAGGATGCCGAAGCGCAGCGGACACGCAGAGAGCGTCGGGCAGGATGCCCGACGCGAACGTCCGGCGATGGGGCATGGGCAGCCCCGAACCGCCGCGGGATGCATCTGCAGGTTGCCAACGTGTGCTAGGGATTGAGCGACTCTCGGATCGACTGCAGTTCAGCGGCCGCGTCGTTGCCGACCAACTCGAGTTTCCCGCAGCGGCGATACCAGTACCTTGCATTGCCCGCGTCGCCCTCGATCTTGTGGAGCACCGCATGCAGCCAGTCGGCCATCTCGTCGCCCTCGTGCCGCTGGGCGATGTCGTGGGCCTCGTCCCAGTCGCCGGCGATCGCGAACTCCACACCGCGAAAGAGTTCGTCAGCCTTCGTCATTTGACGAGATCCTTGAACACCTTCCGTACCTTCGCCACCTTCGGTGCAGCTGCCGCCTGGCAGTAGGGCTGGTTGGGATTCTTGGCGAAGTAATCCTGGTGGTAATCCTCGGCCGGATAGAAGACCGTCGCGGGCTCGATCTGCGTGACGATCGGACCGGGAAACACGCGGGCCTGGTTGAGCGCCGTCATCACCTCCTGCGCCGCCCGCCTTTGCTCGTCGTCGTGCACGAAGATCGACGACCGATACTGCGTGCCCACGTCGGCCCCCTGGCGGTTGAGCGTGGTCGGATCGTGCGTGGCGAAGAACACTTCCAGCAGCTTCTGGAACGACACGACCGCCGGGTCGTACTCGATCTCGATCGCCTCGGCGTGGCCGGTCTGCCCGGTGCAGACGTCCTTGTAAGTGGGGTTGGGCACAGCGCCGCCGATGTAGCCGCTGGTGACGTTCTTCACGCCCTTGAGTTCCGCATAGACGGCCTCCGTGCACCAGAAACAGCCGCCCGCCAGCGTGGCCTTCGCCAGCTTCGGCTCCTCCGCCCCTGCTTCTCCAGTTCCCATGATGATGCTCGCTCCCACGACGAGGGTGATGACGAAACTTCGACGGTTCATGACTCGCTTCTCCGTGACGGAGGGATTGTACGAAGGTCGCCCGGATCGACGACGAATCGGAGCGGTTTTTTGGCCCAGTCGCCGGCGTAATCCACGCCGATGCGGGGCGTTCGCTCGATCCGCCGCGGCGGCACACGGATGCCGCTGGCCTCAAACCAGAGCCCGCCCTGCCTCGCGCATGGCCGGCCGTCGAACGAGCCATCGATGCCGAGGCCCTTGGTGAGCCGGCCCGGTCCCGCATGCTCGCCGACGCCGCGGATCAACACCGCAGCCGGCACGCCCTCGCTTCCGGTCACGATGTTGAGCATCCAGTGCATCCCGTAGCAGAGATACACGTACCAGCGGCCGGCCGGGCCAAACATCGTGGCATTTCGCTTGGTCATTCCCTTCGAGCCGTGGCAGGCGAGGTCGTGGGCTCCTAGATACGCCTCGGTCTCGAACACGACATGCCGCGTCGGCCACCCTTCCGGCCCCGGCACCACAAGCCACGCGCCGAGCAGTTCTCGCGCAACCCGATCCGCCGGCCGGTCGAAGAAGTCGCGAGAAAGGAGATCCCTTCTTTTCATCATCTCATTTTCTAGGCGATAAAAGTTCCGGGGGCGACTATCAATTCCGCTTAGCGGCGTCCCGCGGGAGCCCGGGCGGATCGGGGGAAGGTGAGGCGAGTCGGGATATCCTTCCCGTCCGAAGCCGAGCCTTTCACCGTCCGCCCGGGCGGCTTGGGCGCGTCGGCCCAATCTTCTAAGATGCCCACCCCCCCGGAACCCTCGCGCGCGGAGCCCACCTATGGAAGCAGGCATCGTCGGACTGCCGAACGTCGGCAAGAGCACCCTCTTCAACGCTCTCACCATGTCGAAGGCCGCGCAGAGCGCGAACTATCCCTTCTGCACGATCGAGCCCAACGAGGGAATGGTGAGCGTGCCCGACGGTCGCCTGCAGCGGATCACGAAGTTCATCCCGCCACAGAAGGTGATCCCGGCGGCGCTCAAACTCGTGGACATCGCCGGCATCGTGAAGGGAGCGAGCGAGGGCCAGGGCCTCGGCAACAAGTTCCTCTCCCACATCCGCGAGGTCGACGCGATCCTGCAGGTGGTCCGCTGCTTCGACGACCCCGACGTGATCCACGTGGCCGGCAAGGTCGATCCGCTTTCCGACATGGAGACGATCGAGATCGAGCTGATGCTCGCCGACATCCAGCACCTCGAGAACCTCATTCCGAAGGCTGAGCGGGCGGCGAAGGGAGCCGACAAGGACGCCAAGCTCAAGGTTGAGGTGATGAAGAAGTGCCTCGCCTGGCTCAGCGAGCAGAAGCCGCTGCGGACGCTCGCGCTCGACGACAACGAGAAGAAGGCGGTCAAGGAACTCGGCCTGCTCACCGCCAAGCCGATTCTCTACGTGGCCAACGTCGACGAGACCGATGTCGAAGGCAAGAGCCCGCTCGTGCCGGCGGTACGGGCAGCGGCAGCGAAGTCTGGGGCCGAGGTGGTGCCGGTGTGCGCCAAGATCGAGGCCGAGATCGCCGAACTCGACGAGGCCGATCGGGCGGAGATGCTCGAAGGCGCAGGACTGGCGGAGCCGGCGCTCGCCGTGCTGGCCCGGGCGGCCTACAAGACGCTCGGCCTGCAGAGCTATTTCACGGCCGGCGAGAAGGAGGTGAGGGCCTGGACGATTCCCATCGGCGCCACCGCCCCGCAGGCCGCGGGCGTGATCCACACCGACTTCGAGAAGGGCTTCATCCGCGCCGAGATCTACTCGCTCGAAGACCTCGAGCAGTACAAGAGCGAGAAGGAGATCCGTGCCGCCGGCAAGATGCGAGTGGAGGGCAAGGAGTACGTGATGCGGGACGGCGACATCTGCCACTTCCTGATCAACAAGTAGTCGGCCTGCGGCAGCAGCGGAGGTTGCCACCATCGAGCACAGGTTTTCAACCTGTGGCATAAGCAGCGCAGGTTGAAAACCTACGCTCCTGACCGAACACGCAGCGCCGGTTGAAAACCTGTGCTACGTGGCGAGCCCCGCCCGAAGCGCGGGGCCCGACTTCCTGTCGGGCCCCGGCTTCACAAGGGCTATGCGTCACTGCGGATCGGAGACGTTCTCGCCACCGGCCCGTGTGACCATCGCCGCGAAGACGCGGATCTCAACGTCTTCGCTGACAGACCGGGCCGAGCCGTCGCCCATCAAGACGTTGATCGTGCCCGGGTGGAAGGAGTACGGGTCACCCGTGCCCTCCTTGCCGTACTCATTGCCACCGAACGTGGCGGTCGTCACGTTCTCCCCGTTGGTGACGTTGATCGCCTGCGCCGCGGACGAACCAACCGCCGAGCCGTCGGCCGCCGCTCCCTTGAAGGCGAAGTCGCTTGCCGGCCGGCACCAGCCGCCGCCATTCACGCGATCGGTCGGAAAGGTGCCCACCTTCTTTCCGCGGACGTACTTGGCGGGTCGCCCGGCCGACTCGGCCAAGGCGATCGTCTTCGAGAGCCCGTCGGTGCACTGGCCGATTTTGGCCTTGGTGCGGCCGTCGTAGTCCTTGTATAGCAGCCCAGCCGCCGCCGGACTCGAAACCGTGCCGCTCGACACGACCTTCTGCGAACCCGGCGCGACCACATCGGCTTTCCCGGCAAGCCGGTTGTCGACGAAGGTGGTCGGCGAGTAGTCGGTGGTCGCGCAGAACAAGCCAGGCGTGGTGAACCCGCTGCGATTGGCATTCACCACGGCCGCACCGCTGCCGTAGCCGCTCGGCGTGCTCGCCGAGTCGGGATCGCCGTCGTAGCTCTCGGATCCCTCCGGATCGGAGGGGCACTGGAGGTGCGGTATCACGGTCATCACGAGCACGGCGTTCGGCACCGTCCGGCCCGACCCGGCCCGCACGGTCGCCGAGCTCCAGTTGGCGCCCGCGGCATCGAAGTCATAGGCATCGGCCAGCTGCCGGTCTTCCATGTAGGGCAACGATCGCGTGACCCACGAGACGCGGCCGTTGGGTCCCGACGGCGGCCGCGAGCTGTTGGGGAGCACGCCCTTGGCGCTCACGAACTGGTGGATGGCCAGGCCGCACTGCCGGATGCTGTTGCTGCACTGCGTGCGGCGGGCGGCCTCGCGGGCACTCTGCACCGCCGGCAGGAGCAGGCCGATCAGGGTGGCGATGATGGCAATCACCACCAAAAGCTCGACCAGGGTAAAACCGCGACGACGCGCGGGGAAACCATCGACCATGAAAGGCTTGGACATCGTGAGAAACCTCCTCGGGAAACAATCGGGAAATCGAACGAAGCGATTGCCTCCGGTGTTTCCGGTCGGTGTCGCGCAGACAGATGACGGGTGGTGGATCATGCCGAATCTCAGCGACCAAAGCGGGTCTTTTCGGTCCGTTCGATCTGGACGACGACGCCGTCCTGAACGATCGCGACCACGGAACCGAAGCGGAGCCCGCGCAGGGCGTCGGAGAGCCGGTGGAGCACGGCTTCGGATGCCGCCGGGGCGGGATGCGCGGCGGGCTGGTCGGACCGACGGTCGTCGCGAGTCTTGGGGGTGTCGCTCATGGCGCGGCTCTCCTTGGGGTCAGATGACGTACTCGGGGCCCGGCAGAAACACCCGCGCCCGCCGCGGCGTGATGGCGACGTTCGTGCCCGGCTCCAGCGTCCACCCGCGAGCGGTGTCGGCCGGCACATCGACGTGCAGCTCGACGTCGGAGCCGTGCGGGCGGCAGGCGACGCGAGTGACGGCGCCACTGCGCGACACGCGGACCACGCTGGCAGCCAGGCTGTTTTCCGGCCGGCGACGGGCCTCCGCGGCGAGCGACAGTTCGAGCTCGTGCGGCCGGAGGTAGACGCGGGCGTCGCGGGCCTGGGCGTGCGGGTAGTCGGGATAGTCGATCGGGATGCCGTGCCAGAAGGCCCGGCCGTTCTCGACGCGTCCGTGGTACACGTTCACGTTGCCGAGGAAGTCCATCACGAATGGTGTCGCCGGCTGATCGAAGACCTCGTCGGGCGTCCCCTCCTGCTCGATCCGGCCGTGATTCATCACCACCACACGGTCGGCGAGTTCGAAGGCCTCCTCCTGGTCGTGGGTGACGAACACGCTCGTCATCCCGATCTCGTCGTGCAGCCGCCGCAGCCACTGCCGGAGTTCCACGCGAACCTTCGCATCGAGCGCCCCGAAGGGCTCGTCGAGCAGAAGGATCTTCGGGCGGATGGCAAGCGCCCTCGCAAGGGCCACCCGCTGCCGCTGGCCGCCGGAGAGCTGCGAAGGCTTGCGGCCGCCGAGCCCCTCGAGCCGCACGAGCCGCAGCAGTTCCTCCACCCGTGACCGCACCTGGGCATCGGGCGTCTTTCGCACGCGGAGACCAAACGCCACGTTCTCAAACACGCTCATGTGTCGGAACAGTGCATAGTGCTGGAACACAAACCCCACCTCCCGCGACCGGGCATGAAGGTCGGTGATGTCGGCGCCGTCCTCCTCGATCGAACCCGAGTCGGGGTGCTCGAGCCCCGCGATGATCCGCAGGAGCGTCGTCTTGCCCGATCCCGATGGCCCGAGCAGGGCCAGGAGCGAGCCGTCGGCGACGTCGAGCGACACATCGTCGAGCGCCGCAAAGGTTCCGAAGTGCTTGGTGACGTTGCGAATGTGAATGCTCATGGTCAAGCCGCCTCCAGGGTCGCGTCGTGGGTCGTCCCGTCCGCAGATCGTGCCCGTTCAAGGTCACGGGCCTCGGTCGCCAATCGATGCTCGATGACGAACTTGGCGACGAGCGTCACCAGCGCGAGGCCGGCGAGCACGCTCGCCACCGCCATCGAGGCGGGCTGGCGGTATTCTTGAAACAGTTTTTCCACGCGGAGCGGCATCGTGTCGGTCGCTCCGGCGATGTGGCCACTCACCACGTAGACCGCGCCAAACTCCCCCATGGCGCGGGCGTTGGCGAGCACGATCCCGTGCAGCAGGGCCCAGCGGATGTTGGGCAGCGTCACCCGCCAGAACACCTGCCAGCCGTTCGCGCCGAGGCTCACCGCGGCCATCTCCTCGTCGGGGCCGATCGCCTCCATCACGGGGATCAACTCCCGGACCACGAGTGGCAGCGTCACGAAGGTCGTCGCCAGCACGAGGCCGGGCCATGAGAAGATCACCTTCCAGTCGAGCCAGGCGAGCGTGGGCCCGAGCAGCCCCTGCCGTCCGAAGATCAGCACCAGCGCCAGGCCGGCCACCACCGGCGACACGGAAAAGGGCACGTCGAAGAACGAGATCAGCAGCGACCGGCCGGGAAACCGAAACCGGGCCACGAGCCAGGCTGCGGCCACGCCGAACACGGTGTTGATCGCCACGGCCACCGGGGCCACCGTGAGCGACAGCCAGATCGCGTGCCGCGTGTCGGGATCGTCGGTGAGGGCCCGCCACCAGGCGGCCACGCCGGGAGCGAGAGCTTCCGCGAACACCGCCACCAGCGGCACCACGATCAGGACTCCCACGATCGCCACGGCGGCAGCGATCAGCAGGGCCGCGATCGGCCGCGAGGCGTCGGTGGACATGGAGCGGCGTGTCATGGTCGTTACTGGGCGTTGCGGGCGAGCCGCTGCTGAAGGGTGTTGACGACGACGAGCAACGCGAGCGACATCGCCAAGAGGAGAACGGCCACCGTGGTGGCCTCGGCGTAGGCGAACTCCTCGAGTCGCGACACGATCAGCACCGGCGCGATCTCGGTCTTGAACGGCATGTTGCCCGAGATGAAGACGACGGAGCCGTACTCGCCGAGGGCTCGCGCCAACGACAGGGCAAAGCCGGTCACGAACGCCGGCAGGATGCCAGGGAGCACCACTCGCAGAAACGTCTGCAGCCGGGAAGCCCCGAGGATGCGGGCGGCCTCTTCGGTGTCGCGGTCGAGGCTCTCGATCACCGGCTGCACCACCCGCACCGCGAACGGCAGGCTCACGAACACGAGCACGAGCACGATGCCCAGGAACGAGTAGGCACCCTTGATGCCGAGCGGCACGAGCCACTGGCCGAGCCAGCCCTTGGGCACGTAGAGCGTCGAGTAGACGAGCCCGGCGACGGCGGTCGGCAGGGCGAGCGGAACATCGACGAGGGCATCGAGCAGGCGGCGACCGGGAAAGCGGAACCGGGCCAGCACCCACGCCACGACGAGCCCCAACGCGGAACTCAGCACGGCGGCGATCAGCGAGGCCCCCAGCGACACGGCGTACGCGGCCCGAGCGCGGGGTGTCCAGGCGGCGGCGAGAAACCCACCGGGGCCGAGCGACGCGGCTCGCAGCACGAGCACCGCCAGCGGAAACACGATCAGCGAAAACACGACGATCGAGGTGATGGCTGCACTGACGCCGAAGCCGGGCAGCACCGCAGGCCGGCGCCGCCGGCCCCTGGGGCAGCGTCGGCTGCGAGAGACCTCGGTGGTCGAACCCGGCAGCGGCGATGAGTCGATGGCGAAGGCGATCATGGCTGTCGTGATGGATGTCATGAGTTATTCGAGGCTCAGCCGCCGTTTGGCTGATAGATGGCGTCGAACACGCCCCCTTCGCCAAAAAACATCGGCGCGGCCGCCTCCCAGCCGCCCAGGAGGCTGATGTCGAACATCACGACGGCTGGCCAGGCTTCGCCGACGGCCGGCGTCGGCGGATTCTCGCCCCACGGCCGGTAGTGATGCTTCGCGATGATCGCCCGACCCTCGGGCGAGTAGAGAAAACCGAGGTAGGCCTCGGCGGCGTGCCGCGTGCCCTTCTTGTCGACGTTGGTATCAACCACCGCGACCGGCGGATCGACGCGGATTGACCGGGAGGGATAAACGATCTCGAGCTGCCCGCCCGACTCGTCCACTTCGAGGTGCGCCTCGTTCTCGAACGTCAGGTGCACGTCGCCGATTCCCTTTTGGGAGAAGGTGGCCGTGGCCGCGCGGGCGCCGGTATCGAGCACGGGCGTGCGGCGGTAGAGCTCGGTGACGAATGCCTTGGCGTCATCCTCGCCACCGCCGGTGGCCAGCACGGAACCCCACGCAGCAAGGAAGCTGTACTTGCCGTTGCCCGAGGTCTTCGGATTGGGCGTGATGATCGACACGTCACCCTTCACGAGATCGGGCCAGTCCTTGATGCCCTTGGGATTTCCCTTGCGCACGACGAACACGACCACCGAGTGGTAGGGCACCGACTGGTTGTCGAACCGCTTTCCCCAGTCGGAGCGAACGAGACCGGCCTTGGCCACCGCCTCGACATCGGGCCAGACGGCGAGCGTGATCACGTCGGCCTCGAGGCCGTCGATCACGGCGCGGGCCTGGCTACCCGAGGCGGCGTGAGATTGCTTGATGTCGACCGCCCGGCCGTGCTCCTCGGCGTAGTGCCGCACGAACACCTGATTGATGTCGCGGTAGAGCTCGCGGGTGGGGTCGTAGGAGACGTTGAGCAATTCGATCGCCGTCGTAGCGTCGGTGCCACCGATGGCATCACGCGAACGACCACTGCAGCCTCCAGCAGTCGAGACGATCGCAAGACCGAGGGCGACGAGAGCGAGCAGGCGCGACATGGGGCGATGACTCCGAGGGTCCGTCCGTAGCGGGAACGAAAGCAATCGCCGTGCCAATCGCGGCCGCGGTGACCAACAAGACGATTCGGCTACCCAAGCCCCCCCGCCTTTCAACGCGGCTGTGAAGCGAGAAAGGCCGCGTGGTATGAGCCGAAAAGAGCACCGCTGATGCCATCGCATAAAACGGATGGCTGTGATATACGACGGCATTCAAAGTGTCCTGTCCGTGATATTTGACGGACTTTGGTCATCAAATATCCTAGATTTCCTCTTTTGCCGAGTAACCGATGCCACATTCCGACACCGACGCACGAGACCGTGACGCCATCGCCGCCGTATGGCGCGAGGCCTGCCGGCACATCGAGATCGCAGCATCGGTCTCGGCGATCGCCAAAACGCTCGCGGAAACCATGCCTCTGGAGGGGTTGGCCGTGCTCATCCCCGACCCGGCCTCGCGCACGATCGAGACCATCGCCAGCGGCAGGGCAAAAGGCACCTTCGCTCCTTCGGCGAGAGGCCCCGAACTTCCACCTTCGACGTGGCAGCGACTGACCCGCTGGCTTCGATCAAACGACGTCGCCAACACTTCGGATCGAGCATCAACAGAATGGCTGCAAGCCTCGCTGCCTGAGGGTCTCGATGGTGCCGCACTCCTCGGCCCGCTCCGCGCCGCCCAGGGAAAAACAGGCGTGCTCGTCGTCGTGGCGTCACCGCCAAGGATGTTCACAGATCGCGATGTCGAAGTCTTTCGCAGCCTGCTCGAGCCCTTGGCCGTCGCCCTCGACAACGACGGCCGGCTTCACGAACTCCGCTCGCTTCGCGAGGCCGCAGAGGCCGACCGGCAGACGCTGCTCTCGCGGCTCGGCCGCCAGGACATCAACGAAGACGTCGTCGGCGCCCGCACCGGTCTCAAGCACGTGATGGAACGCATTGAACTCGTGGCCAACTCCGACCTCCCAGTGCTGATTCTCGGCGAGACGGGCACGGGCAAGGAGGTGGTCTCCCGTGCGATCCACGCCCGCTCGAAGCGGGCGGACGGTCCGTTCATCCGCGTAAACTGCGGCGCGATCCCACCGGAACTCGTCGACTCGCAGCTCTTCGGGCATGAGAAAGGAAGCTTCACAGGGGCTTCGCAGCAGCATCAGGGCTGGTTTGAGCGGGCCGATCGCGGCACGCTGTTTCTCGATGAAATCGGCGAACTACCACTCCCGGCGCAGGTGCGGCTCCTGCGCGTCCTTCAGGACCACCAGATCGAGCGCGTCGGCGGGCGGTCTCCGATCCACGTGGACGTCCGGATCGTGGCGGCGACCCACCGCGACCTCTCCGCGATGGTGAAGGACCGAAGCTTCCGCGAGGATCTCTGGTACCGTGTCAACGTCTTTCCAATCCTGCTCCCGACCCTTCGAGAGCGGCTGGAAGACATTCCGGCCCTCGTTCGGCACTTCGCCCAACGGGCGGCCACGCGGTTCGGCCTGCCCTACGTCGAACCGACCACGGCCAACCTCGCCGTCCTCTCCGCCTACGCGTGGCCCGGCAACATCCGTGAGCTCGGCGCCGTCATCGATCGCGCCGCCATTCTCGGAGGCGGCCGCACGCTCGCGGTGGATGTGGCCCTCGGGCTCGGCCGGCAGCCTGTGGTGCCGCCACCTCCGCCCGACGAAGCGACGCTCTACGAGGTGATCCCGGAGTCGTCGTTCGAGCCAACTCCGGCAGCCGAACCGCCCTCGGCCACCCGGGACATCCTGCCGCTGGCGGCCGCGATGCGGCAGCACATCGAGCGAGCCCTCGCCGCGACACGTGGCCGGATCGAGGGTCAGCGGGGCGCCGCGGCGATCCTCGACATCAACCCGCACACGCTTCGGGCCCGGATGCGAAAGCTCGGCATCGACCCTTCGCGATACAGGGAATGATGGCGCCCATGGGATCCTGGTCGCCGGCCCCTCATCCGTGACGGCGGGCCGTGGACGATGATGGCTCGATGTGCGGAGCCATGATCCGGCCACGGGATCTTTGACACGACCCTCTCAGACTCCCAGCCATACGATGCCCGGCGCATTGGCACGGAACTTGCTCTGTTCCCTAGGGCGGGACCACAGCTCGGGCCCGCCTCCGCCCCGGCCCCGATGAAAGGTTCCTTCGATGCCTGGATCGTGTTGTCGTCGCAGTGCCCGCTCTCTGGACATCGCCCGGCACCATCTCCCCCAGCTCAGATGCACTCGAAGGACCGAACTCCATGCCCGCCGCCAAGCCGACAACTCCCGCCAAACCGAGAACCGCTGCCACGCCGCAGTCGCCGCCCACACATTCGCCGCGTGGAATTGGTTCGGTGTCGGCCTTGTTGCTGATCATGCTCCTCGCGACAGGCTCGGCCCGCGGATCCTCGCTGGCTCCGCTCCCATCGTTGACCGGCGGCGGTGAGGCCATTCTCGACGCAACGGAGGCCCGGGCCGTCGCTGCGGAGGCCTACGTCTGGGGATGGCCCCTGGCCTACGTTCATCAGGTCCGCGTGGCACTTGAACGAGTGCCATTCCCCGGCCGCAGCGGCGGAATGCCTGTGGCGCCGGTCAACCGCCTGGCGATGCTCGCCGACCGTGCGACCCACCGCCTGCGGGGAGTGGCCTGCCCAAACCAGGACGTGTTCTACGGGTTCGGCATGTTCGACCTCGAAGCATCGCCCGTGGTCCTTCAGGTGCCCGATTTTCGAGGACGGTTCTGGCTCTACCAACTCGGCGACCAGCGAACCGACGCCTTCGCCGACTTCGGCAGCATGCACGGCACGAAGCCTGGCTGCTACCTCGTCGTCGGTCCGGCGTGGTCCGGAGCCGTTCCGGCGGGCATCGCCGGCGTTGTCCGCAGTCCCACGCGATACGCCTACTGCATCCCTCGCATCTTCTTCAGCGATGTGTCCGGCGATCGCGAAGCGGCGCTGCCGCTCGTGAATCAGGTGGCGGCCTATCCGCTCAACGAGTACTCCGGCGCGATGCAGTCCGTCGACTGGTCGAGGGCTCGCTGGCTTCCCGACGTCACCGGCAAGGGGCGGCGGGCGGTCAATGTGTCTCCGGCCGAGTTCATCGCCATCCTTCCCACACTCCTGATCGACGTGCCGCCTCGGCCCGGCGAGGAGCCTCTCTACGACAGGATGCGAAGCTTGGTTCTCTCGATCGAATCGGATTCCGCACTGCGGCAGCATGCCGAGGAAGCGGCGACGAACGTCGACCACAACGTCGTCGCCCCGCTCTTCCACTTCCGGAATGTCGGCGAACCTCTGCCCAGCGGCTGGACCACACTCGTCAACGGGGGTGAGTTCGGCACCGACTACCGCACGCGGACGGCGGTGGCCAAGTCGAACGTGTTCGTAAACCGCCGCCGCGAGACGGCCTACTACTTCCTCGACGTCGATGCGGAGGGGCGCCGGCTCGAGGGCAGCCGCGAGTATCGGCTCACATTCCCTCGCGGCAGCCTGCCTCCGGCACGCGGCTTCTGGTCGCTCACGGTCTACGACGAGCGGCACGCGCTGCCCGAGGACGCTGGCGGCAGGCACTCCATCGGCTCCCGAACCCAGGCTCTCGAATACAACCCCGACGGATCGCTGACCATCACGATCGGCCCGGGCGAAGCGTCCGCAGGAGAGGGCGTTTCGCCTGCCGCCTGCAACAGGCTGACGGCATCAGCCGGCGGCTTTTCCTTGTATCTCCGCCTGTATTGGCCGGAGCAGTCGGTGGTGGATGGGTCGTGGTCGCCCCCGGCCCTCCTGGCCAGTTCGCGGCCGACAACTCCCGCGGAAATCGACCAGGCTGGCGATGCCCATGGTTCGGCACCTTCTCAAGATCTGGCAGTCTCGCTAACGTACGTTGACTTTGAGGGCCGGAGCCGTGACTCCAGGCCCTGATGTCGATCAGAGTTCAGTTTCCCACACGCTGACCGGACGTCTCGGAGGCGCACCGATGTTTCCCCTCGTCACTGGGGGGAAGCAAGGAGGCCCTGATGTCCGTGTTCAATGACAACGTCGACACGATCGGCCGAACGCCGCTCGTTCGCATCAACCGGCTGACGAACGGGCTGAACGTTCGCCTGCTCGCCAAGATCGAAGGCCGCAACCCGGCCTACAGCGTCAAATGCCGCATTGGCGCTGCGATGATCTGGGACGGCGAGAGGTCGGGGCGGCTCAAGCCCGGCCAACACGTCCTCGAGCCCACCAGCGGCAACACGGGCATCGCCTTGGCGTTTGTCTGTGCCGCGAAGGGCTATCCACTCACGCTCCTGATGCCCGAATCGATGTCGATCGAGCGGCGGCAGCTGCTGAAGGGGCTGGGTGCGGAACTCGTGCTCACCCCCGCCGCCGAGGGCATGCGCGGGGCCGTCGCCCGAGCCGAGGAGATGGCGAAGGACCCGAAGTACTTCATGCCGCAGCAGTTCAAAAACCCGGCGAATCCGGCGATCCACTTCACGACCACCGGCCCCGAGATCTGGAACGACACGGAAGGCAAGGTGGACGTGTTCGTGGCCGGCGTCGGCACCGGCGGCACGATCACCGGCGTGTCGCGGTTCTTCAAGGACGCCCAGGGACAGAAGCTTTACACGGTCGCCGTCGAGCCGGCCTCCAGCCCCGTGCTCTCCGGCGGCGCCCCGGGGCCCCACAAGATCCAGGGCATCGGCGCGGGCTTCGTGCCCGACGTCCTCGATCGCACGCTGATCGACGAGGTGCTCACGGTCACCAACGACGAGGCCTTTGCGATCGCCCGCCGGCTGGCGCGCGAGGAGGGCATTCTCTGCGGCATCAGCTGCGGCGCCGCGATGCACGCCGCGCTCCGCGTAGCCGCCCGCCCCGAATCGGACGGCAAGACGATCGTCGTCGTGCTTCCCGACTCGGGTGAACGCTACCTGTCCACGGGAATCTTCGAAGCATGAGCGACAGCCTGCTCCAGCGGAGCGTGACGACCGCGGTGGCCCGAAATCTCGCGACCACGTCGAAGACGCGGCCGATGATGATGTCGATCACGCCGCGGCACCTGCTGCACCTGCTCCCGTGGGTGCAGGTCGAGGGGGGCACCTACCGCGTCAACCGCACGAAGGTCGAACTCTCCAAAGCCGAGCGGATCGAGATCGGCGCCGATGGCGGCTCCTTCGCCGCGGACGAACTCCGCAGCGTGCCGCTGTTCGCCGGCCTACCCGAATCGCTCCTGGAGCGGATGCGGGCCCGATTCCACACGGAGGAGGTGCCGCTCGGCAGCGACCTGCTGATCGAGGGCCAGGATCGGAGCACGTTCTTCGTGATCGCCCAGGGGCAGGTGGAGATCCTCTCCAAGGGCGTCCACGGCCGTGACCTGCGGGCGGCGCTCCTCACGGAGGGGGAGTTCTTCGGCGAGGTGGATCTCGTCAGCGACAAGCCCTCCGACATCACCGTCCGCACGATCACGCCCTGCGTGCTGCTCACGCTCTCCCGCAAGGACCTCGACGGCGTCCTCGACGAACTCCCCACGCTCCGAGACGACTTCAAGAAGGCCATCGACGAGCACCTCGAACTGCGGAGCACCGTCAACCGCTACGGTGAACGCAACATCGATCTCGTCAGCGGCTTCGCCGAGAACGTCGAGATCCCCGAGACCTTCGTCGACTACGCCGCCAACCCCCGCGAATACTCCCTCTCCGCCATCCAGACCGTCGTCCGCGTCCACACCCGCGTCTCCGACCTCTACAACGGACCCTACGATCAGCTCGAGGAGCAGATTCGACTCACCATCGAGGGCATCAAGGAACGGCAGGAGTGGGAGCTCATCAACAGCCAGAAGTTCGGGCTGCTCCACTCCGTCGATCCCGCCATGCGGATCTCCACCCGCTACGGCGCCCCCACCCCGGACGACCTCGACGAACTCCTGGCACTCGTCTGGAAGAAGCCCGCCTTCTTCCTCGCCCACCCCAAGGCCATCGCCGCCTTCGAGCGTGAGTGCACCTGGCGGGGCGTGCCCCCCGTCACCACCAGCCTCCACGGCACCAGCATCATCCTCTGGCGGGGCGTGCCGATCGTCCCCTGCGACAAGCTCGAGGTGAAGAGCCGCTACGGCTCCAACCAGTCGTTCGGCACCACCAGCATCGTGCTCGTCCGCATCGGCGAGGCCGATCAGGGCGTCGTCGGCCTCCATCAGACCGGCATCCCAGGCGAGATCATGCCCAGCCTCTCCGCCCGCCTCATGGGCCTCGACAGCCTCGGCGTCGCCTCCTACCTCCTCACCAACTACTTCTCCCTCGCCGTCCTCACCGACGACGCTCTCGGCGTCCTCGAGAACGTCGAAGTCGGCTACTACCACGACTATGTTCCCGGCGGCCGCGGTGGCTTTGCCGACGGCTCCGGCATCTGACCACGAAAGGATTCACTCGATGAACGACAACCTGCTCCAGCGAAGCGTGACGACCGCGGTGGCGAGGAATCTCGCCACGACCACCAAGACGCGGCCGATGATGATGTCGATCACGCCGCGGCACCTGCTGCACCTGCTCCCGTGGGTGCAGGTCGAGGGGGGCACCTACCGCGTCAATCGCACGAAGGTCGAACTCTCCAAAGCCGAGCGGATCGCCCTCGATGTGGCCGGCGGCCAGTCGACGCTTTCGACCGAGGCCCTCCGCAGCGTGCCGCTGTTCTCGAAGCTGCCCGATGCCGTGCTCTCGCGGATGGCCAACCGGTTCAAGTCGGAGGAGGTGTCGCTCGGCAACAACCTGATCGTCGAGGGAGAGGATCGCAGCAAGTTCTTCATCCTCGGCCAGGGGCAGGTCGAGGTGCTCTCCAAGGGCGTCCATGGCAGCGACCTGCGAATCGCGCTCCTCACGGAGGGGGAGTTCTTCGGCGAGGTGGATCTCGTCAGCGACAAGCCCTCCGACATCACCGTCCGCACGATCACGCCCTGCGTACTGCTCACGCTCTCCCGCAAGGACCTCGACGGCGTCCTCGACGAACTCCCCACGCTCCGAGACGACTTCAAGAAGGCCATCGACGAGCACCTCGAACTGCGGAGCACCGTCAACCGCTACGGTGAACGCAACATC
>JAGWWA010000140.1 GCA_018970605.1 Planctomycetota bacterium
TCGGCCACCAGCCAGTCGTCCACCTTCTCGATGCAGTCGTTGCGAAGCTGGTTGTAGCGGTCGATCGCCCGCTTCACCTGCGCGATCCGACCGTCGGTGACCGAGGGCGAGCGGGCGATGTCCTCCTCGTGCCAGAGGAGAAAGTTGTAGCGATGAAGGTCGCCGATCCTGCCGCGGAGTCCCTCCTCCGTATGCTCCGGCTCGAAGTGGTGCCAGTGGTCGACGAGGTGCGTGAGCAGGGCGTCGATCGTGGCCATCTCGATGGGACGCGGAACGGACTTCGTCATGCTGGAGGTCTCCTGATCGATGGTGGTGAGCGGTGTGCCAGGCAGCCCTGCGGCCCCGCCTCAGGCGGCGCGGAGCACGAGGCAGAGGTTGGAGCCGCCAAAGCCGAAGGAGTTGCTCGCGGCCACGCGGATTCGCCGAGGGCGGAAGACATGGGGCACGTGGTCAAGCCTGCACTGCGGGTCGGGCCGGTCGAGGTTCACCGTCGGCGGCGCGGCCTGCCGGTCGATGGCCGCCAGGCAGGCAAGTGCCTCGAAGGCGGCGGCGCCGCTGATCATGTGGCCCGACATGCTCTTCGTGGAGCTGACGGGAATGCCGTCGGTGGCGTCGCCAAGGGCCATGCGGATCGCCCCCGCCTCGGCCACGTCGCCAACCGGGGTGCCCGCCGCATGGGCGTTGACGTAGTCGATCTCGTCCGGCATGACGGCCGCGTCGGTGAGCGCCGCGGCGATCGCCCGGGAGGCGTGCACGGGGTCGCTGCTGGGGATCACCATGTGGGCTCCGTCGCTCGACATGCCGACCCCGGCGAGTTCGCCCCGGACGGAGGCGCCACGGGAGACCGCGTCGCACCGCCGTTCGAGCACGAAGAATGCGCCCCCCTCGCCCATCACAAAGCCGTCGCGGTCGCCGTCGAACGGCCGCGACGCCTTGGCGGGATCGTCGCTGCGGCGGGAGAGCGCGCGAAGATTGTAGAAGGCGGCGATCGACGTTGGGCTGAGGATGTCGCAACCGCCGACCACGCAGGCGTCGACCCAGCCCGCGTCGATCCAGGTGCGGCCCATCGCCATCGCGTAGCCGCTCGAGGCACAGGCGGCGGCCACCGTGACGGCGGGGCCGCGGATGCCGAGCCGGCGGGCGAGGCGATGGACCACCGTCCGGTCGCGGCCGTCGCCGAACACCGTCGTGCCACCGGACAGGAAGTCGAGTTCCCAGGCCTTGAGGTGTTCGGCACCGAGCCCCAGCACGAGTCCGATCCGCGGACCGCCACTGCGGTCGATGCCCGCGTCGATCAGCGCCGACGCCGCAGGGGCGAGGCACAGCCGCTCGAGACGGCCGAGGCGTTCGAACTCCTCGCTCGAGAGACCGCAGGCATCCGGCGGTGGTGCCGGGATGCGGGTGACGGGTGCGGCGAACTGCACGGGCTCCCGGGCATATTCCCCGGGGTCGATCATCTGCACGCCGGAACGACCCGCCAGGAGATTCTCCGCGATCTCGGTGAAATCGCAGCCGAGCGGCGACACCGCCCCGATGCCGGTGATCACCACCGGCTCGACGGTCGAGCGATCGATCGGGCTCATGCGGCCTCCCGGCGGCGTGAACTCGGGATCCGCACCGCCGGCACCCGCGCTCCGAGTCGGATCTCCATGCCCCATGGGCAGGAAACTCCCCAGGCAGTGAGCGCCGACCCCGCGGCACACATCTCGACCGCGCGGCAGAACTCGGCCAGCGAGGTCTGTTCGATGTCCTCCGGCGAGGTGCCGGTGACATGGAGGGTGAGCGTGAGGCGTTCCTGACTCTCCTCGGAGTCGGGAACGAGCAGCAGGGCCACGGCACGACAGACAGGGTCGTTGATCGGCGTGCCGGCAGGATCGAGCACCGGCTCGGTATCCCACTCGCTGGCGAGCAGCCACACCGCATCACACCCCGCCGCGGCCCCGCCGTGAAACAGCGTCATCGCCGCAAACAGCCCCTCCGCCAACGCATCGGGGCCGCCGCCGATCCCCAGGTGGGGCCCGTGCATCCCCAGGGCCACGCTCACCGCGCCGGCGAGCGAATGCAGGGAGCACTGGGGCACGATGTGGGGCGAGACGGTGACGGCGCCGCCCACCCGCAGCTGCGCCAGCGACCGCGCGGTCGTGATCCTGCCGGCTTGGCACGGTGCGGCCACCACGCCGCAACGATCGAGTGGCAACGGCTCGGGCAGACGCGAGATCGCTTCCTGCACCGCCCGGAGGGCGACCACCGTTTGCTCGTCGCAGTGCCGGAGAAACCGTGGCGGCAGCGGCGGGCCGCCGGCGGGCGGTGGCGCATCGCGAAGCGGCCCCACCGCCGACAGCGGAGCCTCGACGGTGGCATGGGAGCGAATCCCGCAGTCCGGCGTGGCACAGCGTTGGCGGAACGGCAGTGGCGTCATGGGGGCGACATCCTGGTCGCGTGGCATGTCATCCGAAATCCGATGCGGCTCGTCAGGCGGCCTGGCGGCCCGACTTGGCTGCCAGCTTCCGCTCCAGCACGTTGAGCATGTCGCCGACGGTGGCGATGCCCTCGAGGAGTTCGGTCTCGATCTGAATGCCGAAGCGGCTCTCGATGTGGAGCACGAGCCCCGCCATGTCGAGCGAGTCGAGATTCAGCCCCTCGCGAAGGGACGTCGATTCCTGCAGGCCCGGATACGACTCGCCGGTCTCCTTCTCGAGCAGTTCGTGAACCACGGTCGACAGTTCCTGGCGGGTCATCGCTGGCCTCCAACGGTTGATCGAATGGGAAGGGCGGGAAGGTAGCGGACCGTCCGCGTCCGGCGAAGAGCAAAAAGCCGGTGTAATCTTGGTCTTCTCCGGCCCTTTCGGTTCCGTCATGGTGTGCCGTGGGGATCCGCCGGAGTCGCCCATGTCGCACCCATCAAAGACGCTCGCTCGGCCGTGGATGGCCCGCCTTCTGGCAGTGGCCACGGTCGCCTACACGGGCGTGCTGGTGTTTGCGACGCACCATCCCAGGCCCGAGGAGCTGCTCGGGCCCAACCCGCCGTCTGACAAGACGCTCCACTTCATCGCCTACGCCGTGCTCGCCGGGTTGGCGTCCGCCACGTGGCTGACGGCCCGCCGCACCGCCAGCCGTGGCATCGCCACGCTGGCGATCGCCCTCGCCGCCTTCGGGGCCGTGGACGAGATCACGCAGCCGTTCTTCCGCCGGCATGCGGAACCGCTCGACTGGGTCTACGACTGCATCGGCATCGCGATCGGGATCGCCGCGGTGGTGGCGGTCGTGGCCCTGGCCCGCCGCGTCGCCCGGCCTCAGTAGTTGGGCGTGGGGGCGCGATAGTCGGCGATCCGCACCGAGCGAAACCAGTCGACGGTCTTTGCCAGCCCCTCGCGGAGCGGCACCGCGGGCTCCCAGCCGAGATGCCGCTTGGCCAGCGTGATGTCGGGCCGGCGCCGCTCCGGATCGTCCACCGGCAGCGGCTTCTCCACGAGCTTCGACGTCGAGCCGGTGAGTTCGAGCGTCAACTCCGCGAGCTGCCGGATCGTGAACTCGCCGGGATTGCCGATGTTGACCGGGCCGATGAAATCATCGGGGCCGTTCATCATCCGGATGATCCCCTCCACGAGGTCGTCGCGGTAGCAGAAGCTGCGGGTCTGGTTGCCGGAGCCGAAGATCGTGATCGGCTCGCCGACGAGCGCCTGGCGGATGAAGTTGGAGACGACGCGGCCGTCGAAGGGGTGCATCCGGGGGCCGTACGTGTTGAAGATTCGCACGATCCGCACGTTCACGCCGTTGGCGCGATGGTAGTCCATGAAGAGCGTCTCGGCCGCCCGCTTTCCCTCGTCGTAGCAGGCGCGGGGACCGATCGGATTGACGGCACCACGGTAGGTCTCCGGCTGCGGATGCACCTCCGGGTCGCCGTAGACCTCGCTCGTCGATGCCTGCAGCACCTTCGCCCGGCACCGCTTCGCCATGCCGAGCACGTTGATCGCCCCCATCACGCTCGTCTTCATCGTCTTGATGGGGTTGTACTGGTAGTGGCCCGGGGCGGCGGGGCAGGCGAAGTTGTAGATCTCGTCCACCTCCAGCCAGAGCGGGTGGACGATGTCGTGCCGCAGCAGCTCGAAGTTGCCGCAGCCGAGGAGATGGGCCACGTTCGTCTTCTGGCTGGTGAAGAAGTTGTCGACGCAGATCACGTCGTGGCCGGCATCGACGAGCCGTTCGCAGATGTGGCTGCCGAGGAAGCCGGCACCGCCGGTGACGAGAATTCGCTTGAGCGAGGCCATGCATGGGTCCTGAGGAGAGACGGGGCGTCGCTTCCGGCGACCCCCGGCGGATGGTAGTGTACCGCCGCCTTGTCACCCGTGCCGTCGAAGGAGCACCCGTCATGCCACTCAAGGGCAACATCCACCATTCCATCGTCTTCTGGTGCTTCAACGTCGCCGGCGACAAGTGGGACATGGACCGAACATGCGAGGTGGCCACGCAGCTCGGCGTGAGGTCGATCGAACTGTCGGACCCGGACACCTGGCCGACGATCCGGAAGCACGGCCTCACCTCGGCGATCGCCATGAACGGCATGCCGGGCGCGCCCTTCATGAAGGGGCTCAACAACCTCGCCTACCACGAGCAGGTGATCGGCTGCACCAGGAAGACGATCGACGCCTGCGCCGACTTCGGCATCCCGTCGGTGATCGCCTTCACCGGGTACAAATGGCGCGACGCCGAGAATCCGGCCAGCGGCGAAATCTCGGCGCAGGAGGGGGCCGACAACTGCGTGGAGGGCCTGAAGCGGCTCGCCGACCACGCGGACAAGAAGGGGGTGACGATCTGCCTCGAACACCTCAACACCCG
>JAGWWA010000141.1 GCA_018970605.1 Planctomycetota bacterium
TGGCCGGCAAGCACGGCCCGGGCCCGTTCGAGGAGTTCCACGCGGTGGCAGATCATGAGCAGGTCGTTGCCGGCGGCGAGCGCGAGCCCGAGCACGTCGTCGAACGAACCGGTGTTGAGGATCGCGCCCATGTCGAGGTCGTCGGTCATCACGAGCCCGCGGAACCCCATGGCCCCGCGGAGCAGGTCGGTGATCAGCGTTGGCGAGAGCGACGCGGGACGGATCTGGTCGTCGAGCGACGAATAGTGCACGTGGCCGATCATCATGCTGTCCACCAGCGGCACGAAGTGCCGGAACACGGCCAGTTCGTGGGCCTCCATCTCGGCGAGCGGACGCTTCACCAGAGGAAAGCCGTGGTGCGGATCCTCGCCGGCCATCGAGTATCCCGGAAAGTGTTTGCCGCAGCTGAGGATGCCGCCGGCACGGAGGGCGTCGTTGAACTCGCCTGCCAGGGCGATCACCTCGGCGACGCTTCGGCCGTAGCATCGCCCCCGGAGCGAGTTGTCGGCCTGGTCGTCGAAGGAGATGTCGAGCACGGGGCAGAGGTCGAGGTTGAACCCGAACAGCCGCAGCAGCCGGGCGGTCAGTTCGCCGTGTCGCCGCACGAGTGCTGCGGAGCCCTTGTCGCGGAGCTGCTGCGCGTTGGGAGGCTCCTCGCCGATCAGCCGGAGCCGTGAGACCCGCCCCCCCTCCTGGTCGATGGTGATCACGGGCTCGACCGCGGAGAGGTCGCGGAGGTCGTCGATCAGCCGCCGCACCTGTTCGGGCGACTGGATGTTGCGGCCGAAGAGGATGAATCCGCCCGCCTGCACCCGCCGCAGCATCGCCGCCGTTTCGGCATCGAGCGTCGGGCCGGGGATTCCGACGAGCAGCACCTGACCGACATCGTGTGTCATGCACGGATCTCCTTCGTCCGCTGTCCCTCGTCCGCATCGAGCGGGATGAATGCCGTGGCGATCAGGCCTGGAATGGTCGCCACCATCACCCACAGGAAGAAGGCGGGGTAGCCGACCTGCTCCTGAATCCAGCCGCTCGCCATTCCCGGGATCATCATCCCCGCCGCCATGAAGCCCGTGCAGAGGGCATAGTGCACGGTCTGATGGTCGCCCCGGGCGACGACCATGCAGTAGACCATGTAGGCGGTGAATCCGAACCCGTAGCCGAACTGCTCGAGGCCCACGGCCAGCGCGATCGCCCAGAGGTTTTCCGGCTGGGCGGTGGCGAGCCAGACGTAGGCCAGGTTCGGCAGGTTGATCGCCAGCGCCATCGGCCAGAGCCAGCGACCGAGGCCATGGCGGGCCACGAGGATCCCGCCGAGGATGCCCCCGAGCGAGAGCATGCCGATGCCGAGCGTGCCGTAGACGAAGCCCACCTCCGAGGTGGTGAGGCCGAGGCCGCCGCGGCTGCGGTCGTCGAGGAGAAACGGCGAGACGAGGGAGACCAGCTGCGCTTCGGCGAGGCGGTAGAGGAGCAGGAAGGCGAGCATCCGCGTGATTCCGGGCTTGCGAAAGAAGCTCACCACCGGCCGGCCGAGGGCGGCGAACGAGAACACCGGCCCCGCATGCCGCCGGTCGTTCGTCGGCTGTGGCAGGACGACGGCGTGGTAGCCGGCCGTCGCCAGGAAGACGATCGCCAGGATCGCATACACCCACCGCCAGGCGGCCCGCACGTCGCCACTGGCGGTCTCGATGGCGCCGGCCAGCATGACGAGCAATCCGCGGCCCATCACGTTGGCGATACGATAGGCCGTCCCGCGGATGCCGACGTAGAAGGCCTGCTGCCGGTCGTCGAGGGCCGCGAGATAAAACCCGTCCGCCGCCACGTCGTGGGTGGCCGACAGGAAGGCCAGCGCCGCGAACACGAACACAGTGGCCGCAAGCGGCTCGGCCATCCCGACCACGACCGCGAGCACGCCGAGGCCGATGGCGACGAGCACTTCGGTGACGAGCGTCCACCGGCGGCGGGTCGAGGTGCCCTCCACCACCATGCTCCACAGCGGCTTGATCACCCAGGGAAGGTAGAGCCAGCCGGCGATCAGCGTGATGTCGCGGTTCGCGACATCGAGCCGCTTGTACATGACGGTGGTGAGGAAGGTCACCACCACCAGCGGCACCGCCTCGGCGAAGTAGAGGCTCGGCACCCACCACCAGGGGCTGAAGCCGGCGGTGCGTGTCCGATCGGCTGCGGAGTCGGGAAGGGTGGATGTCATGGACTGGTCGGACTGATGCGGGTGACGATCCCCTCTCGGCCATCGCGTGCCACCTCGCAGACGACGATCTCGTCGGCCGCGGGGGCGACATCGGCCCGCCGCATCCGTCCCGGGAGCACGACGGTCTGCCACTCGTCGCCCCGCCGGCTTCGAACCAGCCAGAGCCACGCCGATTCGTCTGCCGCGGGGGCGAAGGCGACGCCCCGGTCATCGCGCGTCACCCGGGGCGGCCCGGGGAGCGGGCCCTGCGGCGGGCGAACGGCCGGCACCAGCGCCGGCTCGGCGTAGGGACCGGAGGCGAGCTTGGTGGCGACGCCGTCGAAATCCTCGGCGAGCGCCTTCATGCTGAAGTGGATATTGCCCTCCGCGCCAGTCCGGGCCCGCGTGGCCGCCACCTGCCGCAGGATCTCCTCGGCTTCCCAGACGGCGGCCGTCGGGGCGGCAGAGGGATCCTGCCGCACCCGCGAGGTGTAGTTGCCGGGCCAGAGTCCACGGTCGAGAACGTTCTCGTCGGCCCACCAGCCGAGCAGTTTCTCATAGCCCTGCCCAGGCGAGTCGATCCGCCAGTAGAGCTGCGGTGCCAGGTAGTCGAGCCAGCCCTCCCGGAGCCACTTGCGGGGATCGGCGTTGAGTGCGGCGTATTGATCGAGCCCCTTGATGCCCGGCGGATGGCCGGGCCGCCAGATGCCGAACGGACTGATGCCGAGAAGCACGTGCGGCTTGAGCCGCTTCACGTCGCGCCAGAGCCGCTCCACCAGCCGGTCGACGTTGTCCCGCCGCCAGGCGGCGCGATCGGCGATGCCGCCGGCTGCCACCGCGCGGGCGTGGCTCGCGTCGTCGGGGAACGGCACCTCCCGGCCATCCTCGTTCACCGGATACGGATAGAAGTAGTCGTCGATGTGCACGCCGTCCACGTCGTAGCGGCGGACCACATCGCAGACGACCTCCATGAAGCGGTCGGCGGCGATCGGTTCACCGGGATCGAACCAGAGAAACGTGCCGTAGCGTCGCACCGCCTCTGGCAGCACGACGCTGGCGTGCGTCGCGGCCGCGGGGCTCGTGGCTCCGGCCTGGCGAACGCGATAGGGGTTGAACCAGGTGTGGAGTTCGAGCCCGCGGGCATGGGCCTCTGCGATGGCGAACTCGAGGGGGTCGTAGCGAGGGCTGGGAGCTGCGCCCATCGTGCCGGTGAGGTATTCCGACCAGGGCTCGATCTCTGATTCGTAGAACGCGTCGGCGCCGGGGCGAATCTGGAGGATCACCGCGTTGAGGCCGGTCGCCTTCGCCCGGTCGAGCAGGGTGGTGAGTTCTGTCTGCTGGCGGTCGGCGGGGAGCCCCGGCCGCGAGGGCCAGTCGATGTTGGCGACGGTGGCGACCCAGGCGGCCCGGAACTCCCGCCGTGGCGCCGGTATGTCGGCGGCGGGCGTCGAGTCGCCGCCCGCGAGGCAGGCGATCACGACCGGAAGCCAGCCACGAGACCACGGGCCACGAGACCACGGGCCACGAAACGAGGGCATCATCGACGAGTGATCTCCCGCGAGATGGAGGGCGATACGACCCGGAGCCTAGCAACGGCGGCTCGATTGCTCCAGAACTCGGGGGATCCCGGCTTGCCCATCTTCGCGCCCGCAGGGTTTCCTCAACCGGCGCCGGCGGCACGACCGATACCACCGGTGACACGCGGATGATCGGCCGCGGGCGGAGTGCCCGCGCGGAGCGTCCGCCCATCGGGAATCCCGCCATGAAAACGCTCTCGCGTGCCCTCGGCCTTGCCGTCGTGACTGCGGTGCTCGCCACGTCGAGCGGCTGCTCGATCATCGACCGGCTCTTCCTTCTCAACACCGACGGCCCCCACGGCCATCATGCCGCGCACGTCGGCGGCCGGTGTCAGGACGGAATGTGCCAGGACGGCGCCTGTCCGGACGGCGCCTGCCAGAGCGGCCAGTGCGGTCCCGAAGGCTGCCCCACCGGCAACTGCCAGCCAGGCGGCGACTGCCAGGAGTGCGAAGGCGGCGCCTGCCATCCGCGGCACGTCGGCCGCTACGGCGGCCTTGCCAAGCATCACCTCTCGCCCGAGGAGAAGGCGGCACTCGCCGGCAGCAACTATGGTTCCACGCAGCCGCCCGGCCCGCCGACGGGTGCGGTCGCCTACCCGTATTACACGACCCGCGGTCCGCGAGATTTCCTCGCCAAGTGCCCGCCGTCGATCGGCCCGCAGTAACGCGGGATCAGGAAGCCCGATCGCAGAAGCGATGGGGGCTGATGCCACAAGCGACGCAGCCGTACCGCTCACGCGGTTACGCTTCCTGTGGCCGGGAACCCCGACGACGTTGGGCGTTCGTTCTTGATGCCGGTAGGCTTTCTCGCCTCACCGGCATCGTCGTTTGTCCGGGGGCCCATTCGAGGAGCCGCACATGGCAGCCGCATCGGGTGATTCCGCGTCGGGCATGATGTCATCAGGCCGGCTCACGCTGACGGCGTGGCTCGTCTGTGCGATCGCGGCGATCGGCTTCGCGTTCGACATCTACGAACTCCTGATGCTGCCGCTGGTGATCAAGCCGGCGCTGGCGGCGCTGGGCGGCATGACGCCCGAGGGCACACCGCTCCTG
>JAGWWA010000031.1 GCA_018970605.1 Planctomycetota bacterium
CCGTCGTCGCACTGCCGGCGGTTCACCACGATCGCGAGTTGGCGCGGCCCCTATGGCATGCTCGCGCATGGGGGCGAGACCTATGGGCTCAAGGTCCACGAGTTTCGAAAGGTGATCGATCTGCCGTCGCGGGTGGCGGCGTCGTTTGAACTGGCGCTCGAGATCCATGCGGGCGACGCGAGGGATCGCGAGGCACTGCTCGCCGCCGGCTGGAGCCTCGCCTCACCTGCCGAGGCCGTTCCGACGCCTGCTGCCTTCCGCGATTACGTCCAGCGGTCCGATGCCGAGTTTTCGGTGGCCCAGGGGGTCTACGCCCATGCCGCCAGCGGCTGGTTCAGCGACCGCAGCACCCGCTACCTCGCCAGCGGCAAGCCGGTCCTGGTGCAGGACACCGGCCTCGCGACGATTCCGACGGGCGACGGCGTGGTGCCGTTTCGCACGGCCGGCGAGGCCGCCGCAGGCGCCGAGCGGATCATTCGTGACTACGCCACGCACGCCCGCGCCGCCCGCCGGATCGCGGAGAGGCATTTCGCGTCCGACGTCGTCCTGCGACGACTCCTCGCCGACTGCGGCATCGAGGCGTAGAGCGGAACATGCGGCGAACTCGTCGCCCGTCCCGCCGCCACGCCCATCCCCTCGCTCCCGCTCGGGGCTTGCTGGGTGCACCCCCGCCAGGAAGCCCGGAGCGCCAGCGACGGGATCAACGCCGGCCAGCACCCCAACGCCCCGTCCCGCCGCCACGCCCATCCCCTCGCTCCCGCTCGGGGCTTGCTGAATACTATACTTTTGTATACTCTACGCTCATGGTTCCGGAACCCGGCGAAATACTGCGTCCGCCGCCAGTCGCGTTCTTCCTCACGTGGACCACATACGGCACGTGGCTTCCCGGCGACTCACGAGGCTGGGTGGATCGACGCGGCACAATTCGCGCACCGAACCCTACGCTGTTCACCCGGATGCGACTGTCCGCCCCGCCGATCTCACTCACTCCACATCAGCGGGGAATCGTCGTCCGCTGCCTCAAAGAGCACTGCGGGCATCGTCGTTGGATGCTTCACGCAGCGCAATGCCGCACCACGCATGTGCACGTCGTCGTAACCTGCACCGACGCCTCTCCGCAGATCGTCATCCGCGAGTTCAAGGCATGGTGCTCGCGACGCTTGAATCACATGCTCCAGGATCCCACACGGCAGCGGTGGTGGTCCCAGGGGGGCAGCGCACGGCTCGTATTTGGTGAGCGGTCGCTCGCGAACGTGATCACGTATGTGCGGGAGTGCCAGGACATGCAACGCTGACCAACTGGCATGCATCGTCCGTCCCGCCGCCACGCCCATCCCCTCGCTTCCGCTCGGGGCTTGCTGGGTGCACCCCCCGCCAGGAAGCCCGGAGCGCCAGCGACGGGATCCAGCGTCGCGACAGCGAACGGGCGTTACGGAGCACCCACGCCCTGATCAGTTCACACCCCCAGCTCGGCCAGCATCGGGGGCAGCACCTTCCGGTAGTCGAAAAACTCCTCCGCGATCTCGCGGGCTTTCCGGCAGTGGGACGAGTAGTCGGCGTTGATGCGATCCACCGCCGCCACGATCTCCTCCGTCGTGGCAAAGCCAAACAGCCCCATGCCCGTCGGCAGCACGTTGCTGAAACCCGTCTCCTGCGTGATCACCGGCCGCCCCGCGGCCAGATACTGGGCGCTCCGCTCGCTGAACCAGCCGCTTCTGAGGCGGATGTTCTGGTCCTTGGCCACGGTGAACTCGCCCCGCGATCCGCCGATGAACGAGCGATAGAGGTCGAGATCGGTCGAGAACGACATCGCATCGCTGACGATCCAGCCATGGCCCTCGAGCATCGAGCGGTCGTCGGGTTCGTAGCTGGCAAGCGCCAGCTCGAACTCCTGATCCACCCGCCGCGGCAGGTCGAGGAACTTCAGATACTCGTGATGCTTGCTCCAGTGGTAGGTCTCCCCCTGGAACACCACCTCCCGCCAGGGCTGCTTCCAGTTTCCCACGGTCGTGAACCGGCGGCAGGCGGCAGACGCAGGCGGATCCCACAGGTCGCAGACCACCACCGGCGGCTGGGGCGTGAAGTGAAACGGAGCCGGCATCGGCACGTGGCAATCGGGCCGGTTATAGTTGAGGCCCCAGGTGTAGAAGGCGCAGTGGGCGGCGAGAAAGTCGATCGTCTCCTGCCGGCCCTCGTGGACCTCGATCTCCGTCTCGACCGGGTCGGTCTCCAGATACACCAGGCGATTCGTCGCGGTGTGCTCGGGGAGCGGCACGGTGCCGCCGTGGTAGTTGATGATCAGCGCGGCGTCCTTGTAGAGCTGCTTGAGCGCCGTGTCGCTCATGCCATACACGCGGCCGTCGTCATGGAGGGCGTGAAACGCCCAGCGGTCGGCCATGCCGAATCGCTTCATCACCCCGCCGATGAAGTCGGCGGCGAGGGCCGACGAGTCGTCGTCGTCGTTCACCATGAACATCGAGGGCGTGCGGGCGTGGGCCTCGACATAGTAGGGCTCGTAGCCGAGCCGCCGCAGCCCTTCGAGGTAGTGCATCTGGCCCCAGACGGCCCCCGCCACCGGGATCTTGGTCATCATCCCGAGCATCACGATCTTGGTCATGCAGACGCCTCCGGGGCGGGCTGGGGGCCGAGGGCGGCGAACGTGCCCGGCACGAAGCCGGCCGCGGCGATCCGCTCGCGAAGTCCGGGCGTGCAGAGCACCTCGACCTCCCGCCGCCGCTCGTGGCAATACATGGTCTCCAGATCGGGATCCAAACCGGGATGGCAGCCGATCTCGACGACGTCGGCCCTCGTCCGCTGCAGCATGCCCAGGATCGCCTGCTCGCTGAGGCACTCCGGCGCCGCCTGGCCGTCGCCATACTGGCCGTAAAAGCCCCCCTCGTAGGCCACGCTGCGAGACATCCCGCGGAGCACGATCCCGAGCCGCGCGGCGATGTCGCAGGCCACGGGGCGAACCGCGACTTCCCGATGGACGTGCTGGTGGCTGTCGAGATGCGTGGGATCGCGGCCCACGAGCTCGCGGAAGCGATCGAGTTGCCGCTCGCATTCGTCCCGCACGGCGGCGGGATCCTCCAGCGGCACCACGCCGTAGAGCTTCCGCCAGCGGCCGCCGAGGCAGGTCCACTCGCCGAGGTCGAGGTGCAGACCGAGGTCGGCGAAGCCTTCGGCCACGGCTCGGCGGGCGGCCGCCTCGGCGTCGGGCCGCCGCACCATCAGGCTGGCGCTCGTCACGATGCCGTCGCGCCATGCCGCAAAGATGCCGGCCGACGTGAGGGGCGTGTAGCCGAGGTCGTCGGCGTTGACGATCAGCGTGCGCGGCTCACCCATCGCGCCGCCGCTCCGACCGGTGGTCGCACGGAATCAGCCCGATCGCCGTGGCGTTCCGCTCGAAGGCATCGCGAATCCGGGCCGCCAGCCTGCCTCCGCGACCGGCCGTCCAGACCACGACCATGGCGACGACACCGCCGAGCACCAGCGCCACGCCCGGCTCGAGCGCCGCGGCAAGCACCACGCTCGCAACGAGGGCGGCGAGCACCGTCCAGCCGAGCCACGTCGGCCCAAACCGATACCGCAGTCGCACCAGCCGCTTGCCTTCTCCATGCTCCTCCTGCACGCTCGTCACCCGCACGCAGGTCCACGGGTGGCCGAAGATCTCGGCGTCCCAGTCAGACCAGCCCGTGTCGAGCGTGACGCCCCAGCGGTTGTCGCGGAGTTCCGCCGCCGTCCGCTTCACCACTTCCGGCCGCTCGCCCCAGGTTTCGCCCCAGTACGACCGGGTGGACCGTCCCCACGGCCAGCGCCAGCCGGTGCGACCGTCTGCCGGCGGCGACTCGATCGACGCATAGCGCGAGAGCCGGCCGCGATAGTGGGCCCACGACCGCACGAGCGGCTGCAGATAGCAGAGAACCGCCACCGTGGCCCACGACCGCAGGCCGCCAAGCCGCTGCGGCAGCCGGGCCTGCGCGGCCTGCAGAATCGCCACGAGCATCGAAACGCCGAGCATCGCGGCGGCGATCACCGCCGCCGGCCGCCAGGCGAAGGCGTTGATCGCCACGAGCGCCGCCGCGAGATGCCACTCCAGCGTCGTCGGAACCATCGCCCAGTGCGATGTGGGCGGCGTGTAGAGGCACTGGAAGAGCCCCGTCCCGAACGTGCCCCGGTAGACGAGCGTCTCCCCCATCTTCAGTCCGCGAAGCGCGGCGCCGTAGAGCACGCCCCGCCACTTCCAGGCACCCCGCCCGTTGAACTTTTCCGGATGCTTGAAGCGGAGCAGCGCCTCGGCCTCACCGTAGCCCGACTGCTGCCGCAGGTAGGCCCGCGGGGTCTGCCGGCGGTGGTGCCAGACGAACGCGGCCGGCGCGAAGGTGATCCAGTGGCCCGCCTGCTGAAGTCGCCAGCAGACATCCACATCGTCGCCGGCCCGGAGAAACTGCGGGTCGAAGCCGTTGATCTGCTCGAGCGGACCGCGGCGGTAGGCCATGTTGCAGCCGGGGATGTGCTCGGCCACCTGGTCGCTCTCGAGCACGTGCGTCGGCTGACCCGGCGCCGCTCCCACGCAGGCGGCGAGCCAGCCGTCGTCGGGTGAGAGATTGGGGCCGCCCACGGCGTCGGCACCGGTCGCCTCCAGCTGGTGGACGAGGTGCGTGAGCCAATCGGGGTCGGCGTAGCAGTCGGAGTCGGTGTAGGCGACGATCTCACCCGTCGCAGCCCGCAGGCCGACGTTGCGCGACTCGCTGAGCCCCTTGTTCTCCTGGCGGATCGTCCGCACCGCCGGAAACCGGGCCGCAATGGCCGGCGTCTCGTCGGTCGAGCCGTCGTCCACGAGGATCACCTCGTAGTCGGGATAGCGAAGACGCCCGAGCGAATCGAGGCACTCCCCGAGCGTCGCCGCGCCGTTGTAGGAGCAGACCACGACCGACACCCGCGGATGCCGAGCGAGCAGGCTGGCCGGCTCGGGCGCCGCGACCGATGCCACCGCCTCGAACGCCGGCTTGGGCGTGCGGTCGGCCCGCGTGATCCCGAACTGCCAGTCCTCGATGAGATGGCCGCCGGTGTGCCAGAGGTCGGTCCACGAGAAGACGAACGTGCCCGCCAGCCCGAGCAGCGCGGCTTCGCGGAGATGCCCGGCGAGAAACGCGGCCTGCTCGGAGTCGCCGTGCCGCAGCGAATCCATGCCGACTTCGCCGAGCACGACGGGCCTGTCTCCCACGAGGTTCAGCAACCGGAGCATGTAGCGGCGAAACGCGCCGGCGTCGTGCAGGTAGACGTTGAACGTGATGAAGTCGAGGCCGGGGAGATCGAGGTACTCCGTCGGCGGGAAGCTGGCGTAGGTGACGAGCCCCGCCGGATCGGCCTGACGGGCGACGTCGGCCAGATCGCCGACGAACCGGCAGATCCGTCCCGCCCCGTGCCAGCGGACGACGTCGGTGGGGATCTCGTTGCCGACGGAGTAGCCGATCACGTTGGAAAACCGGCCGCCGAGTTCCGCGGCCCGACGGACCGCTTCCCGGGCCTCGCGCCGGGCCCGACCGCTGTCGAGAAAGCAGAGGTGCTTCGACCAGGGCACGTCCATCAGCAACCCGATGCCGGCCTCGTCGGCGAGGGCGACCAGCCACTCGGGCGGCACCACGTAGGTGCGGATGGCATCGATGCCGGCCTGCCGCATCAGGCGGAAGTCGGCCCGGGCCTGGTCAGGCTGCGGAAACGGCTCGCCGCTCTCGTTGGGCGGAAACGGCCCGTAGGTCACGCCGCGCGGCACGGCCTTCACCGCGCCCCGGGCCAGGAAGCGACCGTCGACCCGCCACCGGCAGCGAACCATCCCCTCGGCCTGACGCGCCGCGGCACCCGCCTGGTCGGCGGTGGCGACGAGTTTCAGCGGTGGTGGCCGGAGTGCGTCCATGGCACGAAGCGGTCAGAGGGGCACGAAGCGGTCAGAGGTCACTCGGGGAGAGCGGTTTCCCGTCGGCGATGTTACCCAGGCAACGAAACACCTCCGGATCGATTCCGTAGCCGAGGGCATGCACGGAACCATCGACGAACGTGGCATGAAACCCCTGCGGATGGGAGGAGCCGAAGAGGTCTCTGCCGTTTCCGTCGCCCCGAAAATCGGGCTCGGGGGCCACGTCGGTCGCCCGCACGGTGTCTTCATCCCAGCCGGCGGTATAGCCCTCGTTGTCGTCGGACTGCGCCGTGCCGAGCAGGGCGACGTTGAGCCGCTTCTCCGCGACGACCATCGTTTTCGACGCGCCGTCGCGCACATCCCGCATCCGCCGGGGCGGCCGCACGAAATCGATGCCGGCCTGGACGAGCACGCCCGTCCTCTCCATGTTGCTGCCGGCATAGTCGATCAGGCCATGCTCGAGCGTCAGACCGTCGAGGTAGTTGACATCGGCATACGTGACCGACTGCGGCGCACGTCGCGACGGGCAGAAGTAAAAGGGGTGCTTCGCAGCAACCGCCGACACGATCCGGCTGATGTCGTTGCTGCCAGAGGCGGCCCAGGTCGCCCCGGCTTCGAGAAAGGGCAGGATCTGAAACGGCCATCCCGCATCCTGCATGGCGCCGGTGGCCGGGCGGCCACCCGTGAAGGTGGGTGGCGTCCACCAGGCATTGCCCCCGGTGGGAAACGCGTTCGCCGCCGCATGGTGGGCCTGAAATCCAAGGCCGATCTGCCGGAGCTGATTCTTGCAGGTCACGCTCCGCGCCGACTCGCGCGCCGACTGCACGGCCGGCAGGAGCAGCCCAATCAGGGTGGCGAGGATCGCCACCACGACGAGCAACTCGACGAGCGTGAACGCGGCGGCGCGATCGACGGCGGCGCCGGCCCGGCGGTCATCGAGACCGGGTGGAACCGCATCCAAAACCTGCATGGTCGAGAGACGCCGCGATGGCTCGCGGACCCGGGTGGTGCCCTGCCCCGCCGAGTATACCGTCGGCGCCTTCGCCTGCCCCCGGTGAATCGGCCGAGCACAGGCGGTCTCGCGGTTTTATTCCCCGCGATCACCACGCCGACAGACCGCTTCGTGGCCCGCCGTCCTCTGCGCAGTTCCGGACACGGCGGCCGGACCTATCGCCTCTTGCCGTCTCGGCGTGCCTGCGCCCGCTTCGTGCTGGCCAGCGCGTTGCCGGCTCGGCGGGTCGTCGCCCCGTCGAACTTCAGCCGGGCGGCCTTCGCCGAGGCCTTGGCCGACCGCTGCTGCGCTGCATCGAAGCCGAACCGCTTCTGGGCCACGGCGGCCTGCGGGGCAAGCGGCTTCTTTCGCTTCTTGCTCGCGGTGCGTCCGGCCGGCACGACGGCCACCGCCGGTGCGGCAGGCGCGGCCACCGCGGCCTTCGCTGCGGCCTTCACCTTCTTGTTCTTGGGCTTCTTCGCGCGATTGATCTCCGCGGTCGCCTCCTTCAGTTCGTGGCGGACACTCGCGCGGCTGCCACGCGCCGCCTTCGTCCGCGCCGCCTTCGTCGGCTTGGCTGCGGCCGTGAGCCGGGAGGCCTTGCCGCCCACCACCGCCCGCACGCCGGCGGCGAACTCGGCGAGCCGGGCCTCGAAACGCTTGACCGCGCCGTCGAACACGTCGTGCTTCGCCTTGGTCCGCTGATTCTCGCCGGTGCCTGCCTTCGCAGACCGCTTCGTCGAGCGGGTCTGGGCCTCATGGAGGTCGCGCCACTTGTCGCGAAGCACGCGGGCCCGGGCCATCGCCGCCTCGACCTGCTCCTTCGACGCCTTCGCGATCGCCGCCCCCATGCTCGAGTGCAGAATCTTCTGCTCGGCGGAAGTGAGGAGCGAACGAACCTGGTCGAGGGTCGTGGCGGGCTTGGCGGCGGACGTGCGGGACTTGGCCATCAGTGGAGGCTCCAGCGGAAGCGATCGAACGAAACGACTCTGGATCGGATAGGCACCGAACCTGTCGGCGTGAAGAATAGGGGCTGCAGGCAGATCCCGTCAAAGGACCCTGGAGCCCAGCATGCACCTCGGCACCCCCCCGGCCGCGACCCAGGCGGTCGATCCCACCGCCCAACGGGCGCTCGCCATCAATCTCGACGAGACCGTCTACGGCAGCTTCTCCGAAATCGGGGCCGGACAGGAGATCGCCCGCTGGTTCTTCGCCGCCGGCGGGGCCGCCGGCACCGTCGCCAAGACGATGTCGGCCTACGACATGACCGTCAGCGACGCCATCTACGGCAAGACGGGCCGCTACGTCTCGCGGGAGCGGGTGGAGCGGATGCTCGACCACGAATACAACCTCCTCCATGAGCGGCTGGCGGCGTCCCGCGGCGACCGCACGAGGTTTTTCGCGGTGGCCGACACCGCCGCGGCCAAGTCGTTCGCCGGGGGGAACGAGTGCCACGCCTGGATGGCGATTCGCTTCCAGCACGCCGTGGGATCGACGACGAGCGACGTGGTCCTCCACGCCCGGCTCCTCGACTCCGCCAATGCCCAGCAGGCCGACGCCCTCGGCCGGCTCGGCGTGAACCTCGTGCACGGCGCCTTCGCCCACTGGAAGCATCCCCGCTCGCTGATCGAGACGCTCCTCGACCACGTGGGCCGCGACCGCTTGGAGATCGACTGGATCCGGGTGGCGGGTCCGGCCTTCAAGGACGTGGATAACCGGCTGCTCGGCCTGCATCTCGTGCGGCTCGGCTACACGCCGGCGGTGCTCTTCGACGTCGACGGATCGCCGCTGCTCGCCTCCGAGTCGATCCGGCACACGCGGGTGCTCGTGGAGCGCGGCCGCTTCGCACCGGTCACCAACGTCAACATGGCGATGCTCGACCGCGCCCGCGAGGCCTTCGAGGCGGCGCCGGCCGCGAAGCCCGGCGCCCCGCGAGGGCCGATCCGCGAGATCATGGAGGTGACGATGAACAACCTTCGCGACCGCGGCAGCGCGGAAGACGCCGACTTCCTGGCCCGCGTCGATCTCATCAACACGGTGGGCAAGATGGTGCTGGTCAGCGACATCGGCGCCTTCCACGCCCTGGGCGAATACCTCGCCGACCGCAAGGCGGAGGCCACGGCACTCGTGCTCGGCGTGCCGCTACTGAGGGAGCTGTTCAATGAGAACCATTATCGACGGCTCGACGGCGGCATCCTCGAAGCCTTCGGCCGGCTGTTCACCCACGACGTGCAGCTCTACGTCTACCCGACCCGCGACGTGATCACGGGGAAGGTCGTCACCGCCGACACGCTCACGGTGGCCCCGAACCTCGCCCACCTGCTCGAGCACCTGCGGGCCAACGGGCTGATCCTGCCGCTGACCTGCGCCCCCGACACGCTCATCACCTATTCCAGCGAGGACGTGCGGGCGCGGATCTGCTCGGGTGATCCCTCGTGGCGCGACCTCGTGCCGCCGCCGGTCGCGGCGGCGATCGACCGCAACGGCTACTTCGGCGAGAGCTGCCCTGTCGAGTGAATGGGGAACGGATCGGCCGCTCGTCCGACAAGAAACCCAACAGGAAGCCCCGAGCGCGAGCGAGGGGATCGGCGGTTGCACATCGCCAGGCTCCGTTTCGCCGCACGGCGTGATCCCCTCGCTACCGCTCGGGGCTTTTTCAAATCGGATGCCCTGACCCCAAACATGCGTCGCACCGCGCGACAAAAACCGGCCGGGCCACGATCCTGCGAACCGGGCTTCGGTACCATACCCTCGAACAACCCTTCTCAGGAGCAGGCAGATGACCGCCCCCGACCTCTCCCGCCGCTCGTTCCTCGGAGCCTCGTCGCTCGCCGCGGCGGGCATCACTGCCGCCTCGGGCATCACCGCCTCGGCGGCGCGGGGCGTCGCCGCCGACCCCAACTCCCGGATCCGCATCGCCTTCATCGGCCCTGGCGGCCGCGGCTTCAAGGCCCACGTGAAAACGCTCGCCAAGCTCCGCAACGAGGGGGCGAACATCGATCTCGTCGCCGTCAGCGAGGTCTACAAGAACCAGGAAGACATGGTCTGCACCTTCATCAAGGAAGAGACCGGCACCGATCCGAAGCGCTACGTGGACTACACCGACCTGCTCGCCGACAAAGACGTAGACGCCGTCTGCATCGGCACGCCCGACCACTGGCATCACCGCCAGATCGTCGATTCGCTGAAGGCCGGCAAGCACGTGTACGCCGAAAAGCCGATGACCAAGACCGTCGAGGAGGCCCTCGACGTGGTGAAGGTCTGGCGGGAGACGGGCCGCGTGATGCAGGTCGGCGTGCAGTCCACGAGCCTCAAGGTCTGGGATCAGGCCCGCGAACTGATCGAGGCCGGCAAGCTCGGCAAGGTGCTCGGCTTCCAGACCGAGTACTTCCGCAACTCGTCGGTCGGCCAGTGGCGCTACTACAGACTCGACCCCGCGATGAGCCCGGCCACGATCGACTGGAAGCGGTGGCTGGGCGTCGATGCCGGCCTCGCCCCCATGATGGACTTCGACCGGGCCGTCTACGCCCAGTGGCGGTGCTACTGGCCGTTCGGCTCGGGCATGTTCACCGACCTCTTCGTGCATCGCACCACGGCGATGCTCAAGGCCACGGGCCTGCGGTTCCCTGCCCGCGTGGTCGGGGCCGGCGGCATCTACCTGGAACTCGACGGCCGGGAGGTGCCCGACGCGGCCACGGTGGTGGCCGACTACCAGGAGGGTTGTCAGGGACTGATCACGGCCACGATGTGCAACGAGAGGTCACGGATCAAGCAGGTGATCCGCGGCCACAACGGCACCTTCGAGTTCGGCAACGGCGAACAGTTCATGGAGTTTGCCTTCCTCGCGGAGCGGCCCCAGGTGACCTTCGATTCGAAGATCGAAGACGAGGTGATCAAGACCGACCTCGCCGCCGACGGCCTCAAAAAGAGCGACACGACGACGTGCCACTTCCAAAACTGGCTCGACGCGATGCAGGCCGGTAAGCCGGAGATGTGCAACAACACGCCCGACCTCGGCGCCGCCGCGGTGACGACGGTCATCCTCGGGGCGATGAGCTACCGGCAGGGCAAGGTGTTTCACTTCGATGCCGCGAGCGGGACGTATTCCGACGGCAATCCCGGCTGGTCGAAGCAGTGGGAGGCGCTCTCGAAGTCCGGCGCGAAGCCACGGCACGTACCCGGCTGGCATGCCGGCGAAACGGGCAGCGTGCTCAGGCCCGAGGAGTATCAGAAGCTCGCCGGTCCATGGGTCGGCGGCAAGGATCCGGCCACCGCGGGCTGACACAACAGGATCCCGCCATGAAGCCGACGATCCTCCGCGATCGGGCCGTCACCCCCGACGGCCAGCCGCTCACCCTCCACGAACACGACGGAGTGTTCACGATCCGCGTCGGCACCATCGAACTGATGTCGAGCCGGCAGCACCACTCCGAGGAGCGGCTGGCGGAGCTTGCCTGCGCGGGCCTTCGGGGTCGGCCGCGGGCCCGCGTCCTGATCGGCGGCCTCGGCATGGGCTTCACGCTTCGAGCGGCGTTGGGCCGACTCGCCCACGATGCCGACGTCGTGGTCGCAGAACTGATGCCGGCGGTTATCCGCTGGAACCAGACGCCCGAATATGGCCTTGGTGTCGACGCGTTGGGCGATCCGCGAGTGAAGGTGGTGGAGGGCGACGTGGTGGACCTCCTCCGGGAAAGCGGCAGCCGGTTCGACGCGGTGATTCTCGACGTGGACAACGGGGCCAGCGGCCTGAGCGTGGCATCCAACGACCGGCTCTATTCTCTGAAGGGGCTTCAGCGAGCCGCCACCGCGCTCCGTCCCGGTGGCTGTCTGGCGATCTGGTCGGCCGACGAGGATCGGGCCTTCGCTGACCGGCTGGGCCGGGCCGGGTTTACCGTCACGGTCGAACGGGCAACCGTGCACACGGGCGGCGGTGGCTGGAATACGCTGTTTCTCGGCCGGCTACCCCGGTCGCGGTGAGCCTGCCGACATCCACGCGAGGGGCCCGACCCAAACGTTGCTCGCCACGCCCCGCGAGTGCTCTACTATGGAGGAACGGTCCCCGGCGACGGCCGGGGAATGAACCGCCTGGCGGCGATCTCGCAGTGATCGCGACGGCTGGGATTCCTCGTAGCAAAGGAGGTGATTCAGTGACGCAATGTGACTGTATCGGAGGGCTGCGCCGATAGCGGCGAGTCGACGGGCCTGCCGTTGACGCAGCCCACCAATCCCGCCATCGCGGTTCGCTGCGGAAGGGCCTCGCCCCTCCGCACCAGCCGGATGACGAATCAGTGGTTCCTACGGCTGCCGCCCCGCAAGGGGCGGCAGCTTTTTTTGCGCCCAGTATCGGAGTTGGGAAACGCGGTACCCTCCGCCAGGAAGCCCCGAGCGCGAGCGAAGGGATCGACGCTGGAAGTTGGTGCACGGCCCGACACTGATCCGACGCCAATCCCCTCGCTACCGCTCGGGGCTTTCTGGGAGCGGACGCGGGAAACCGAACGACGGTCCCTCTGCCACGAAGCCCCGAGCGCGAGCGAGGGGATCGACGCTGGAAGTTGGTGCACGGCCTGACACTGATGCGACGCCAATCCCCTCGCTGCCGCTCGGGGCTTTCCGGAGTGGAGCCGGAATCCGGCGAACGCCATCAGTCGTAGATCGGGAAGAACGTCCCGAAGGCGAGTTCGCAGAACACACCCGGATCGTTGAACCGGCGATGCCGGTCGAGCCCGGTGATGGCCCGCATCTGACCGTCGTCGAGCGTGAACGACTCCACGTCGAGGTTCTCGGCGAGCCGCTCGATCCGCGATGTCTTCGGAATCACCGACGTGCCCCGCTGCACACCCCAGCGGAGCACCACCTGCGCGGGCGTGCGGCCCATGGCTGTGGCGATCTCAGTCACCACCGGGTGGCGAAGCACCGAGTCTTCCGACGTCGCCATGCCGAGCGGCACATACGACCCTGCGCCCAGCGGCGAATACGCCGTGACCGCAATGCCCGACTCGCGACAGAACCGCAGCAGCTTCTCCTGCACGAGAAACGGGTGCATCTCCACCTGCAGCACGGCCGGGGCGATGCGGGCCCGGGCGGCCAGTTCGCGGATCACGGCCACGGGGCAGTTGCACAGGCCGATCCGCTTGACGAGCCCTGCCTCCACGAGCCGCTCCATCGCCCCCCAGGTGTCGGCGAGCGGCACCTCGATCGGATGCATCCGCGGGGCGGGCGCGGCGGGGTCGCGAACCCAACCGGGCGGATAGCGCTCCGCAAACGGCACAAACTCGACCGCGATCGGAAAGTGAATGAGGTAGAGGTCGAGCTGCTCCACGCCAAGGTCGGCCAGCGTCCGCTCGCAGGCGGCCCGCACCCGCGAGGGTTCGTGGTATGTGTTCCAGAGCTTCGACGTGATCCAGAGGTCGTCGCGGCGGCAGTGCCCTGCGGCGATCGCGCGGCGCATCCCTTCCCCCGCCTCGCGCTCGTTGCCGTAGTCGCAGGCCGAGTCGAGGTGCCGGTAGCCGACGCGGATCGCCTCGGCGACCACGTCGGCCGCGCGGTCGCGTTCGATCTTCCAGAGACCGAGTCCGACCGCCGGAGGCCCGGCCACGCGGCCCACGCCGCCGCTCACCGTCGGCCGCCCTTCTTCGCGGCCTTCCGAACGACCTTCTTGGCCGTCTTCGTGGCGGCCTTTTTCGCGACGGCCTTCTTCACGACCTTCTTGACACCTGGTTTCTTCGCCGCCGCGGCCCGCGTGGGCTGCTTCTGTGCGACTCGCTTCTTCGCAACAGGCTTCTTCGCCACCTTCTTTCCCCGTGCCTTGGCCGTGAGCCGCGCGTGGGCGGCGTCGGCCACCTCGTCGAGAAACTCGTGGGCCTCGGCCGCAAGATCCTCCGCCGAGAGCGGCTCCACCTCGTCGATGATGAACACGGCCAGTTCGCCGCGCCGCTGGGCCGCCGACAGCTCCTTGTATTCGTCGAGCGTGAGGTCGTCGTGATCCTCGTCCTCGCTCGTCAGAAACTCGAAGCCCACCCGGGCCTTCGGGTCCCAGCCGTCGATGTGAAACTCCACGCCGTACTCGCGAAACTGCACGTTCCGCTTGATCGCGTAACCGCGCTTCGTAAACAGCCGCGCCAGCAGGTCGCAGCCTTGGGTCTCGCTGAGCGTGTCGTACATCGGAAGCAGAAACTCCTCGGGGAGGGATGGGGACGTGCCGCGGGTGAGCCCCGGGCCACGCGAAGAATAGCCGATCTTGGACGCAGCGGTCACCCGGGTGTTGGTACAGTTGAGCCGTCTCCTCGCCACCCCCGGGCCGCACCATGATCCGCCGAAGCATCCGCGACGCCACCGACTGGATCTCCCGCGTCATCCACCATCCCCGCGAGGAACTCACGCACTGGCAGGCGACGGCGCGGTTCTGGTACGACCTCGCGCGGGTCGGCGGCCGGCGGCTGCAGGAAGACCGGGCCCTGCAGATGGCCGCGGCCCTCGCCTTCCACACGCTGTTCGCCCTGATGCCGCTGGCGATCGTCAGCACGGCGCTCTTCAAGGGCATGCAGGGGGTCGACAAGCTGCAGTCGCTCGTTCACCAGCTCGTGCAGTCGGCCGGCCTCGATACGGTCCGGATCATGCCCGCCGACGGCACGGCCGGCACCGACACCGTGTCGCTCGGCACCTGGCTCGAGGACATGATCCGCAAGTTCGGCACGATCGACCTCGAAACGCTCGGCCTGCTCGGCCTCGCCGCCATGATCTACGCGGCCGTCGCGATGATGGTGACGATCGAGGACTGCTTCAACACGATCTACCGCGCCCCCCAGGGCCGTTCCTGGCTGCGGCGGATGCCCGTCTACTGGACGGTGCTCACGGTGGGGCCGCTCGGCATCGCGCTGCTGTTCGTCGTGGACAGCCACGTGGGCCGGTGGATCGCCTCGGTGGAGGCCCGCGCCGGTCTGATCCACGTGCTCGGCGTGATCTGGAGCGTGGGCATCATCACGCTCATGCTCCTCGGCACGTTCGTGCTTCTCCCCAACACCCAGGTCTCGTGGCGGTCGGCGGTGGGCGGCGCCTTCGTCTCCGCGGTCCTCCTCCACATCGGCAAGGTGGGCCTCGCCGCCTACATCAACAACGCCTTCTCCTTCAGCCATCTCTACGGTCCGCTCGGCTTCGTGCCGGTGCTCATGCTCTGGACCTACGCGATGTGGATCTGCATCCTCTTCGGCGTGGAGGTGGCGGCGATCGTGCAGCGGCTCGGGGGCCGCCATGAGATCGACGAGGCATCGCGGCTCCGCTCCCGTTCGGCGCTGCTCGACGCCTCGTCGGTGTTGCTCTTGATGGAAGCGGTCGCCGAAGGTTTTGAAGCCGGCAAGGCGGTTCCGCTCGCGGCGCTCGTCGAGGAGACGGGCCTGCCCGAGCCGGTGGCGACCGAGATCCTCGAGAAACTCGCCGCCGAGGGCTTCGTGCACCGCGTGGCGACGAACGTCGCCGCCTACACGCTCGCCCGGCCGCCACACGACATCTCCGCCGAAAGCCTCATCGAGTTTGGTCAGGGCATGCTGCACGACCGCACCGGCCGCCGCCGGTCGCGAACGGTCGAGGCGCTCCGCCGTTCGCAGCGGGAGCTGGCCGCCAACACGTCGCTCGCCGGGCCCAACCGTCTCTCCGCCGGCTGATTCCCGCCGTGCACCGCCGGCGCGCTCAGAAAGCCCCGAGCGCGAGCGAGGGGATCGGCGCCGCTTCGGCTGCAGGCCGTGAACCACGCTCCACGGTTGATCCACTCGCTCCCGCTCGTGGCTTCCTGGCGGTGGGGCAGCATCCTCCGGGCTCCAACGCCGGTGTCAAAAAGTCCCGAGCGCGAGCGAGGGGATCACGCGGTGAGCACCGAACGGCGTAGCGCCTCGGTCACCGCCGTGGTGTCTGATCGGTGTCGGGCTTGTCGGCCGTCTTGAGGTCGGTCTTGGCGGCGAGCGCAGACGCCACGAGCGACCGCAGCGACGAGTCCCACCAGCGGTCGAGCGCCGTGGGCAGGGCCACGAGAGCCTCGTCTTCCGACGCGCAGCCGTGGAGTTCGTGCACGAGCGGCAGGAGAACGCCGGGATCGCCGAAGCAACTGCCTCCGATCGCGCGGGCCTCGTCGTCATCGAGCGAGCGGACGAGCGCCACGCAGCAACGGTCGAGGCCGCAGTCGGCAAGCACGGCGCGGACGGCTTCGCAGTCGGCGTGGAACGCCGCCGTGGAGAGCCGCGTCTGCCCCTGCCGCGCGAACGACACGGCCATCGTCTCCATCGGGATCAGGTTCGCGGCGGCAAGGTTGGCAAGCGGGCCGTAGCGCGTGTTCGCCATCAGCGAGGTGATCTCCCAGAGCGCGCCGGTGGAGTCTTTGCCGGCCGCGAGCGTCGCGATCCGCACCAGGGCGCAGGGCCAGGTGTCGCGGCCGCACGACTCGTCGAGCCACCGCCAGGCCTGCGTCGTGGTGGCAAGGGTGAGCATCGACCAGGGGTCGGTCGGGCCGGCGGCGAGGGCAGTCGGAATCACGGGCAGGGGCTGCGCATCGTCGTCGGCCACGTGCGCCATGGCGGTGGCAACGTGGGAATCGGCGGTGGCGAAGCCGCCGCGGCCCGCCATCTCGAGGAGGTTGGAGGCAACGGCGCCGATTCGCGGCCGCCACGTGGTGAAGGCGTCGGCGAAGCCCGCGGCGGCGGAGATCCGGCCGGCGGCGTCGAGGAATCCCTCGGCGGCGATGAACTCGACGAGCGATGTGATCGGGGCGTCGGCGCGGTAGGCATCGGCGCCGGCCCGGTCGCGGAGCGCCTCGAGATCGCGGGTGAGCAGCCCCGGTGTCGCCCCGACGGCGACCGTCGATCCATCAGCGGCGTGAATCGAGACGAGTCGCCCCGATGGCCCGTCGAACCGTGCCTCAACGCCCTGCTCAGCGATCACGAGCACGTCGTCTTCCCAGCGGACCTGCGACTCCGGCCCGTGCACGAGCGACAGGCAGGCCACCGGCTCGATCCTGGCCGTGAGGGCGACGGCCGCCTCCGCGTCCCGCGGCCGCGGCTCGAGCGCGGCTGCCACGGTGAACTGACGGGGGTAGGAGTGGCGACCACGGTCGCTCGTTTCGGCGAGGTCGAGGGCCGCGGTGAAACAGCCGCGAACTTTCCCGGGCAGCGGCACCTCGAACCGGCCCGCGGCTCGGGGCAGATACCAGCCGAGCCCGAGGTCGCTGGCCGCCATGCCGCAGGCGTCGTCGGTGCCTGGGAGGCACGTGAGCAGCACGCCGGAGCGGGTTGAGATCGACAGCGCGGCGGTGGCAGGCTCCTCGGCACCGCGATGCCAGGTGATGGCGAGGTCGTCGTCGTTGGCGAGCGTGTCGAGCAGCCACGACCGGAATCGCAGCATCACCTCCTCCTCGCGGGAGAGCGGCTGGCCGAAGGGCGGCACATGTGGATAGGCCGCGAGGTCGAAGATCGCCACCACCCCGGTCACGCCGTCGGCGTCGGGCTTGGTCTCCTTGAACTTCACGTCGTGGCGAACGAAGCGGCCCGACTCCCGCAGGGCCTCGTGCCACGCGAGCCGGTCGTGCTCGGTGACGGTGCGGCCGAGTTCGATGCCGAGGGCCTGGCACAACTCGGCAGACGACACCCGCGAGGCGGGAGCGACCTCGACTTCCCGGAGGACGGCAGCCGACGGGAGGTCGGCAAACGCGACCGCGAGCACCGCGCCGTCGTCACTGCGTGCCACCGACACGTTGCAGCGTGGCCCGGTCGCCTGCGGCTTCTCGATCCCGCGTGCCGCCGCGAAGTGGCCGTGGTCGCGAAGGAACCGGGCGATCGCCGCACGGATGTCACGGATGTGGTGGGTGTCGAACGGAGCCGGCTGGCCGCGGCTCCACAGCGCGGGCTCCATGCGGGCGGGCTGGCCGCGGCGGTCGAACCATCGCGTACCGCTCCAGCCGCTCTCGGTGTCAACGGCACGGGGCACCGCGTCGGCGGGTGGGCGTTGCGACCGCAGCCAGCCTCGGAGATCACCGGCGAGGTCGTCGGGCAGGCCAGTGATCTCGATGGCAGCGGCCAGGTACCGTGCACCGGGAACCGTCTCGACGATCACGCGGTCGCCTTCGGTGCCGGTTTCCACCGCGGCCGTCGCCTTGGCGTCGGGGTAGCCCGCGTGCTGCAGCGCGAGAGTGGTTTTCTCGACGACGGCGGCGAGATACGCCTTCCGCGTCGTCAGCGGGCTCGTGAGCAGAAGCAGGCCGTCGTCGTTGGCGAGCGACCGGGCAAGGAGATCGGGCCCGGGATCATCGACGCCGCGAACGACATACTCTCGCGCGGAGGCGACGGCCGCCGTGGCGGCAAGAAACGCCAGGAAGCACATCCGGACCAGAATGCCGCGTGCGACGCCCCGCATAGATTGCCCGCCAGAAAACGAGATGTCAGGGCGGGGATCCTAGCGGCCGAAAACCACCCGGCAAATGCCGAAAACAAAGGCATTTGTCGTCGCGTGGCCCCCGAGAGACGGCAAACTGCCACGCATGATAAAGACACGGGTGCCGATGCCGGACCATGTGTACCGTGACGCCAAAGGGCTTGCGGACGAGAACGAGATGAGCCTCTCAGGCATGGTCCGACGAGACCTCGTGGAGATCGAGCGACATCATCGTCCGGGCAGATCTCAGCCCTCTCCGTGGCGCCTGCCCGATGCTTGTGGCATGGGAGAGCCAATGGCGTTCCAGGATAAATGGACCGGGCGGTGCCGCGACGGCGCCATGATCGCACGTCATGAGGGTCGGTGGTTATGGGGTTACAGTGTGGCGTCGTGGGTGGCCGATACGTTTGTCCGCGAGGAGATTCTTGGGGCTGATGGCCGGAAGTGTTTATATGCCAGGGCCGACCGACTCGACCGTTCGCGCGGCGAACGGCGCCGTGCTGGCGGTGCCTGCCGGTTGGATTCTCGTGCCGCCCGGTGATCCGGGGCTGACGCGGCGAATCAAGGCGGCGGGGGATCACTGGGTGGTCCAGGAAAAGGTCGGCCGGAGGACGTTTTCGCGGGGCGTCTGGGCGGACCGCGCGACGGTCGAACGGATTCGGGCCGAACTCGAGTCGGAACGTTCGACAGACGCCTACGCGAAGCGGCAGGCATCGGCAGCGAGGCGACGCGATGCCGCGCAGGCGGAGTATGTGGAAGACTTCGCCGTGGCTGTGCGTGCCTTTCTGCGATTTCACGATCGGCATGCCACGCTGGCCGATCGGCTCGCGGCGGCCGTCACGGCGCATGCCACCCCGGTCGGCAGCGGCACGGTGGCCCGCACGGAGCGAATTCCGATCGAGCGACGGGCGGAGGCGGCTGTGATTGCCTGGATGCGACACCAGACCACCGCCTACGACTCGATGAAGATTCCGCGGGTGAAGGGCAAGCGTCGCGAGGTCCGCCGAATGCTCGCCGCGCGGTCGAAGGAACTGCTCGCCCGTTACCGAAGCGGCGAACCCGCGGTTGCGTCGTGTCCACTGGCGGCGTCGCTGGCCGTCACCGAGTGACGGACGGATCAGCGTGTCGCCGTCCCAGGAAGCCACGAGCGCAAGCGAGTGGATCAACCGTGGCTGGTGGTTCGCGGCCGGCAGCTGATGCGGCGCCGATCCCCTCGCTGCCGCTCGGGGCTTTTTGAAGCCGGGGTGAGAACCCGGAGGATGCAGCCCCGCCGCCAGGAAGCCACGAGCGCGAGCGAGTGGATCAACCGTGGCTGGCGGTTCGCGGCCGGCAGCCGATGCGGCGCCGATCCCCTCGCTGCCGCTCGGGGCTTTTTGAAGCCGGGGTGAGAACCCCGAGGATGCAGCCCCACCGACAGGAAGCCACGAGCGCGAGCGAGTGGATCAACCGTGGCTGGTGGTTCGCGGCCGGCAGTTGATGCGGCGCCAATCCCCTCGCTGCCGCTCGGGGCTTTTTGAAGCCGGGGTGAGAACCCGGAGGATGCAGCCCCACCGACAGGAAGCCACGAGCGCGAGCGAGTGGATCAACCGTGGATCGCGGTTCACCGCCGGCAGCCGATGCGGCGACGATCCCCTCGCTGCCGCTCGGGGCTTTTTGAAACCGGGGTGAGAACCCCGAGGATGCAGCCCCGCCGCCAGGAAGCCACGAGCGCGAGCGAGTGGATCAACCGTGGCTGGTGGTTCGCGGCCGGCAGCCGATGCGGCGCCGATCCCCTCGCTGCCGCTCGAGGCGTCATGAACTGCAGCACGTGCCGCCGCCGCACGCGGCTGCCCGCGCAGCCAGCCGCCGCTCGATGGCGAGCGACGTGGGCGTGATCGACAGCCCGCCGAGCGCCGTGCAACGGAGTTCCCGCGGCATCTGCTCCGCCACCCGCTTGGCCGTGGCCACGACCTCGTCGAACGGGATCACCTGATCGAAGCCGGCGAGGGCCATGTTGGCACAGGCCAGCGCGTTGGCGGCGGCCATCACGTTCTTTCCAAGGCAGGGCACCTCCACGCGGTTCGCCACGGGATCGCAGATCAGCCCAATCATGCTCTGCATCGCCAGCGATGCGGCGGTGAGCGACTCATGCAACGTGCCGTCGGCGAGCGTCACGATCGCGGCCGCCGCCATCGCGGCCGCCGAGCCACCTTCGGCCTGGCAGCCTCCCACTTCGGCCGCGAACGACCACGGCGTGCAGATGAACACGCCCACAAGCCCCGCGGCGAGCAGGCCCCGGGCCATCGCCTCTTCGTCGAGCCCGAGATCCTCGGCGAGCGTGATCACGGCGCCCGGCAGGGCGGCGCAGGCGCCGGCCGTCGGGGCCGCCACGATCACCCCCATCGAGCTTTTGACCTCCATCAGCGCGGTGACGGCGAGCACGATGCGGTTGAGTGCGCCGCCCCCGACGAGCCTGCCCTTGGCGATCGCCGCCGCAAAACCCGGAGCCTGGGCCGATAGCACGCGGTCGTCGTAGCTCGTGCCGGCGATGCCCTCGGCGATCGAGGCCCGCACGAGTCGAACGATGCCGACCATCCGGTCGATCACGTCCCGCTCGGAAAGCCCGCCCCGCTCCATCTCGTAGGCAAGGGCGTGCCGCCAGAGCGGGATCCCGCGGCCCGCGTCGGCGGCGACGAGAGCGGCTGCCGACGAAAATGGCACGGTCACGCCGCGGCGCGATCGCACCGGTAGCACAGGAGCGAGCGCATGAATGCGAACCGCTGGATCACCGGTCGCGATCTCGGCGACGGCGGCCGGCGGCAGCGGCACCTGCGACTGGATCCGCACGAGTTCGCCCGCAGCCGATTCGAGCACGGTCGCATGGTCGATCGCGACGCCGGCGAGTGACTCGATCCTGTGTGCGAGTTCGACCGCCTTCTGCCTGGAACCGGCCACGACGAGCGTCTCGTGGTAGTCGCCGTGGAGCGACAGGCTCCAGCCGTCGAGGTCGATCACCTCGATCATCCCGCCCCCGGTGGAGATCGCGCGGAGCGTGTGCGACTGCCCGTTGCGGGTGAGCGTGAGCCGGTAGGTGCTGGGATGCGGGTCTCCCACGTCCACCGTCTCGATCCGCACCCGCGTGCCGACGTCGCGGAGCGCCGCACCGGAGCCCGGGAGCCGCGGGTCGGCCGCATCCCAGCCGAGCAGGCCGCCAAAGAGCCCCATGTCGGACCCCTGCGACTCGTGCGTGGTGGGCAGCGACCCCGCGCGATCAAACTCCACGAGCACGTCGTCGGGCGTGCCGCCGACGAGCTCGCGGGCGAGCCGCCCGATCCGCAGGGCGGCCGCGCAGTGGGAGCTCGAAGGGCCCCGCATCACCGGGCCGATCACGTCGTTGAAAATGCTCACCAGCATCACCCACCTCCTGCCGCGGTGGCGGCATCGACGGCCGCGGGCGGCGCCGACCGTTCCGACTCACGAGTCCGCCGGAGACGATCGCGAAGCTCGGCCACTGTCGCCGCATGATCCGCGGCGACATTGTGCCGCTGACCGATGTCGGTCTTCAGGTCGTAGAGTTCGACGGGCTGGGCGTCGTCCGGTTCGTACCGGTGCTTCGCGTTCCATTCCGGCGGTGGCGGCCACCGCGGCGCCGTGTAGCCGGTCGTGCCGTCCACCAACAGCCAGTGGCCGTGCCGGATCGCGTAGCGACCGGCATTCGTATTGTGGACGAGCGTCGTGCGTGGCGGCGCAGCCGCTTTCCCCGTGAGCCAGGGCAGCAGGTCGTGCGAGTCAACGGCAGCGTCCGGAGGCAGCTGGCAGCCGCTCGCCGCGGCGAGCGTGGCCATGAGATCGACCTGCGACACCAGCGCGTCGCTCACGCTGCCTGGCTTCGTCACGCCGGGCCACTTGAGCAGGAAGGGCACATGATGCCCGCCTTCGTAGAGATCCCGCTTGAGCCCGCGAAACGGTGCGGCCGACCAGTGGTCGTACCGTTGGTCGCGGGCGTAGGCATAGCGCTCCGGACCGTTGTCGGACGAGAACACCACGAGCGTGTTCGATTCGAGCCCCGCCTCACGGACCGCGGCGAGCACCTGGCCGCAGGCATCATCGGTCTGTACCACGAAGTCGCCATACGGCCCGGCCTGCGACGTGCCGTCGAACTCGTCGTTGGGGACGATCGGCGCGTGGGGCGAGGGCAGCGGGAAGTAGAGGAGGAAGGGCTGCGGATTGCCGCTTCGCGAGCGGATGAACTCGACGGCCCGAGAGGTGAGCGTGGGCAGCACGCGATAAAAATCCCAGTCGGATCGCGCGGGGCCCGCGCGACACTCCCATGCGCCCTCCTTCGACTGCATCGACGGTTCATGCAGGGTCGTGTCGGGGGCCTCGACGACGCGGTCGTTCTCGATCCACGCATAGGGCGGGAAGTTGATCACGTCGTCGCCGAAATACACGTCGAAGCCGTGGGCGGTGGGCCCGCCGGGAATCGGCTGCGACCAGTCGAAGTCGCCGTGCTCGATCGACGTGGGCTTCGTGCCCGGCCGACGGATCGCGTTCCAGTCCCAGCCCAGGTGCCACTTGCCGATGCAGGCGGTCGCGTAGCCCTGCTTGCGCAGCATGGCCGGCACCGTGAGCTGGCCGGCCTTGAAGACCGACGGCCCAAACACGGTGACGATGTCGTGGAAATCGCGCCAGTGATGACGGCCGGCGAGGAGCGCATACCGCGACGGCGAGCAGATGCCCGAGGAACTGTGGGCGTCGGTGAACCGCATCCCCTCGGCAGCGAGCCGGTCGAGGTGCGGCGTGGGGATCTTCGACGCCGGGTTGGTGGCGCCGAGGTCCCCATAGCCCATGTCGTCGGCGTAGAGGATCACGATGTTCGGCCGTGCCCCCGCCGCCCGCGACGCTCCCCCATCCTCCACGCCCCAGAGCCTCGCGATCAGCCGGCAGGTCTCGGGATCGTGGCGGAGGAGATCGGCGCGCGTAAACGGAAAGAAGTCGTTGCGGCTGAAAAAAGCCTCGCTCGCCTCCGCGAAAAACTCCTGCGGGGTCGTCAGGGCGTAGGCCCGCTCGGCTGTGGTCGGCCTCCCGGAACCATTCCAGCGATCGACGTGATCGTAGGCGCCGTCGGCGACCGCCCGCGCGTGGGCCGCCGCGATCTCCGCGTTGGCGAAGCCGTCGGCGAGCACCCGGTGATGGTAGGCGTGCGCCAGTTCGTGGAGCACGAAGTTCGGCATCCGGTCGGTCTCCTTGGCGAAGATCCGCACGTTCGTGAACTCCACGGCCCTCGCCATCGCCGGATCGCGGCCGTGCTCGCGAAGCCAGCCGGCGTCGGGGTGATACTCGGCCCGCGGCGGCACGGCGTCGTATTCGGGCGACAGGTAGAGCGGCACCTCGCGGAGCCTCGCCGCGGCGGCGGCGGGCACCACGCGTTCGATCTCGGCAAGCTGCTGCTCGAGCAGCTTCAGAGCGTGGTCCGTGCCCTGCCGATCGGCGTCGAGAAGGTCCCGGCTGACGTGCACGCGCCAGCCGCGAATCCGGTGGTCGTCCCGCTCACCACCGGCGGAGGCCTGGTCATCTGCCACCGCCGCCGCCACCGTCAGCATCGCGATGGCAAGGCACGCGGCGATGGACTGACGCTGAAGCTGCATGGCGTCGCAGAGTCTATCGAACGACCGCAGCGTGGGCACACCCGACCGGGTGGCACGCACCTCGCTTCCCGGCCTCACGTGGCAAAAGCCCGCTCGAGCAAGTATCGTTCAGCAACCTCGTCCTCACTCGCCGCCGGGCATCGAGCCGCGACATGACCCAGACCGATTGGACCGTGCTGTCGCTGCATCTGGCGGCCATGCTCGCCACGGCCATCGCCCTGGGCTCGCTCGCCCGGCGACTCGGCATCCCCGCCGTGGTCGGCGAGATCGCCGGCGGTCTCGCGCTCGGGCCCACCATGCTCGGCCGCCTGGCACCGGATCTTTTCGCCTGGCTCTTCCCGCCCGCGGGGCCGGTGGCCTCGGCGCGGGGGGCGATCGCCCGGGTCGGGATGCTGTTTTTCATCGTGACGATCGGGCTCGACATCAGCCTCGGCGAGCTCCGCCGCAGCGGCCGCAAGGCGCTGCTCGTCGGCAGCGTCGGCACGTTCGTGCCGCTCGTGCTCGGATTCGCGATGTGCTACCTGTTCCCGGGCGTGATCGGCGTGACCTCGAAGGACCAGTTTTCGACGGCGCTCTTCATGGGGTCGATCCTCTCGCTCTCGGCCAACCCCGTGATCGCCCGGATCCTGATGGACATGGGACTCTTCAAGAGCGACATCGGCCGCACGATCATGTCGGCGACGCTCGTCGACGACCTCGTCGGCTGGGGCCTGTTCGCCGTCATCCTGGCCGAGTTTGGGCCGCAGGCCACGGGCGGAGGGACGGGCGTGGCGGTGCTCGGCGCCGTGGCGGTGTTTCTCGCCGGAGTCGTGCTGGCCGGCCGCTACGTGCTGCCGCCACTGCTGCGCTGGGCCCGTGAGCGGCTTCCGTATCCGGCGGGCTCGATCTCCTGCATCCTCGCGCTGGCCCTCATGGCCGCGGCCGGCTCCGAACATCTCGGCCTGCACTCGTTTCTCGGCGCCTTCGTGATGGGCATCGCGCTGGCGGGCGTCTACGAGCGGCAGCCGGAGCCGTTCACGATCATCGGCGACTTCTCCTATGCCGCGTTCACGCCGATCTTCTTCGTATCGATGGCGATCTCCGCCGACTTCATCGAGGGTTTCGACCCATGGCTCGTCGCGCTGATCACCGCCGTCGCGTTTGTCGGCAAGATCGCCGGCGTCTATGCGGGCGGCAAGATTGCCGGCATGGACGACCGCCAGGCACTCGCCGTGGGCTGCGGCCTCAACGCCCGCGGCATCCTCGGCATCGTGATGGCGGCGGCCGCCCGCGACGCCGGCCTCATCGACCTCAGGCTGTTCGTCGCCTGCGTGCTGATGTGCGTGATCACCACGATGGCCGCCGGGCCGGCGCTGGGGGCGCTCGTCGGCCAGCGGGCGGCGGAGTGAGCCGACCGCCCCCGTAGGTGCAGGTTGGCAACCTGCACCTACTGGAATGCTGGCTGTGCTTTCGCACAGGTTAACAACCTGTGCTACTCGGAAACCTGACGCCATCCCGCTCGGACCGGCGACGCCTGGCGAACCAGCCGATGCCCGCAGCGGCCGCGACCGCCACCAGCGTGACCGACTGCGGCTCGGGCAGGAAGAGCGTCTCGGGTGCGGTGCCGAAGCCCCAGGTGACGTTCCCGCCCACCCACGAGGCATCGAATGGATTGAGATCGGTGATGCCGCCAACCACGTTGAACGTGAACTGGGCGTGGTTGCGGATCAGGAAATTATCGATGATCCCATCCGTGGCCACGATGCCCGACGTGCCTGAACCGAGGCTGTAGATGCCGAGGTTGATCATCGAGCGGCCCGGGTTGTTGCCGCTGACGACGTTGCCGTTGAACGTGATGTCTGCCGGATACGCAGGGGGCGTGAGTGTGCCGTTGCCCACCGTGCCGAGGCCGAACCCGAGCGTGGGCGGGATCGTCGCCGGCGGATCGAACGTCTTGAACTGCCAGCCCTGGTCGCCGTTGTTCACCGCGATCAGGTTCGAGGACGACGACGAGTTCAGCGTCAGCGTCTGAGGCGTCCAGGACACGGGCTGATCCGTGCCAGATGTGGTCACCTTGAAGGCCTGCCCCGTGCCCGACGTGTAGGTCAACACGGGGCGCACACCGGTCGTGGGGTCGGCGATGTTGAAGTAGAAGCTGGTGAGGATGTCCTTCGCGTCGCTCGACGCGGGCCCCTCGTTGTAGAGGTCGATCGTCAGGGTGCTCCCCGTGCCGGTCAGCACCGCCCGCACCGAGAGCGGATGGCCTTCGACCGAGGTGCCACTCTCGACGAAGGTCACGGTGGTGGCCCCCGCCGGCAGGGCGAGCGGGACGAGGGCGAGCAAGGCTGCAGACAGGCAGGGAAGAAACCGCGATCGAAACGACGAACCAGGAAAAACAGGCATGGAACGATCTCCGTGATCGCGCCTGCCCTGGCGACTTGGCAAGGAATCAACTCCGCGGATCAGTTCCGCGGAGCAGGGTTGGATGATGCCCCGGACCGGCGCCGACGCCGCCACCACGCCGCCCAGCCGGCCGCCGCGACGGCGATCGCCGCGTTCATGCCGGGCTCCGGAAGGGCGCTCACGTAGGCTGTGGACGTGCCCTTGATCGTGAACGAGTAGTCACCTGGTGCCAGTGGCACCGTCTGAAAACTCGTGGCCCCGGGCCCCGGGTAGATGTGGGTGGGGACGTTGGTGTTGTTGTTGTAGACCTCGGAGCCCGTCGCGGGCGACGAGAGGAGCCGGGCGATCGAGGGATTCGCCCCGAGCAGCCCGCCGAAGACGGAGCTGCCGAAGCTGTCGAGCACGTCGAAGGAAAACTCGTTGGAACAGGTGGCGATGTTGGTGAGCGGCTCGACGGAATAGACCGCCATCCGTTCGATGACGTTGAAGTCGAGCGACACGCCGACCCGCGCGTTGGGATCCTCGCTGGCGACCCTGAACTTGCCCGTCACCGCCCAGTCCGACACGCCGTCGCTGATCGTACCGTGCGCGACGTCGGTGAGCAGCGTCTCGGCGACGAGGTCGATCGAGAGTGTGTCGGGCGATCCGATCGGCGAGAAGAGGTGGCTGATGTTGACCGTGGAGCCGACTGGCGGCCAACTGCCCGGCGGAACGTCGGCGGGGATCGTGCCGCTGCCCGGACCAATCGGAAGCAGGTCGGGATTCGGGGCCACGTACGCGTCGGAGCGGGCGAAGTTGCGACCCACAAGAAAATCACCGGCTACCGGAATGCCGATGGTGATGCCCTTGGGTGCACCCTGCCCCGTCGGATTGAGTTGCTGCAGCACCCGCTCGCCGGCAGGGATGCCGTAGCCGGCCGGAACGTTGTCGGTGTAGTTCTCGGGCGGCGGCAACGGCAGGGCACTGCCGATGAACGTCTGCTGAGCATCGAGGCCGCCGTTGTGGGCACCGACACCCGGAAAGCTGTCCACCGAGGCGGCGGTGCTCATCTTCACCGCGAATCCGAGCGGATCGCCGATCAGCGTGGCATTGCCGCCGGGGATGGCGGTGAGCGTCATGCCGTAGATCTTCTGCTGCGCGAAGGCATAGACGGCATACGGCGAAGGGGCATCAGCCCAACTCGGTCGGGCGAAAAACGCCACCGCGGTGGCGGCAATCATCATCACGGTCGTCGCCGAC
>JAGWWA010000032.1 GCA_018970605.1 Planctomycetota bacterium
CCGAGGCCGAGGAACCTGCCGTGCTCCGGCAACTCCGCGAGCGAGTGGTCGACCTCGAACAAAACATCGCGACCGCCGAGCGGCGCATGGCTACCGAGAACGACGACACCCGCTATGCCGCCATCGCCAAGACATTCGACAACCTCGTCGCGGAAAAGGCCGCCGCCGAGCGTCAGATCGCCGAACTGGCTACGCCAGCGCCGGCCACGACGAAGGCGATAACGCCTGAGGCACAGGTCGATGCCCTGATGGCGACGCTCGACGACCTGGCCACACTCGCGAAGGACGAGAACGCCAACCAGAAGATTCGCCAGCTGGTCCTCCGGCTGGGCATCTTCGTCGGCCTCGAGTTCGAAGAGGGCCAGTGGGGCAAGCGTGCCGTCCGCCGGCTCCGCCGCGGCGTGATCGCCTTTGGCGAAGACAACCTGCCCGTGCCGATCCATGGGCACAGCCGGGCCGACCTTCTGGCCCCAGACGCCGTCGGCGACGCCGGCACCAACCAGACTCACTCAGCTCCGGCATGTTGCCGGGCACCGTCGGTCGATCCCGGCTCCTCCGCAGGCGAGGGAGCCGGAAACGACCGCACGGAAGAGTCCAACTCCGGGTTGGAGCAGACTCATCAGGGAACAAACGTCGGGGCGACAGGACTTGAACCTGCGACCTCTTGACCCCCAGTCAAGCGCGCTAGCCAGACTGCGCCACGCCCCGAGACCGCCGCGGGACGACAGTGCCCAAAGGCATCGCCGTCCCACGACACTCAAAACTATCGCATACCGCGCCGCTTTGTTCAACACGACTTGCCGGCCGACGCGGCCAAACCCTCAGGCGCGGGCCGACAGGCCCACCCCGCCGCTCGCTTTCTCCCGGTGGCACACCGCCCCCAGGCAGTTCCAGAGAGCCGCCGACGAGGCGCCACCCACGTATCCGACCAACGCCGTGCCCGCGAGCAACAACGCAGCCATCCCCGCATCGAACGGCTCGACCACCACTTCCGACTTCATTGCGTGCATCCGCAACACGAAGTCGGCCACCCGCTGAGCCACGCCCGCCGCCACCAGCACCATCCAGACACCATGCCACGCCGTCAGCATCACCGCCGACACGATCCCCAGACGATTCGGATCGATGTGTCCCATGCCAACCTCCACGCACAGTTCGTGATGGCATCCCGGCCGCCGGCACCAGAGACCGCTCGCCCGTGATCCCTGCGGCCTCGTACAACGCTACGCGGGCACGCCGTCGGCCGGCCACATCCACCGCCGGCCCCTCCAACCCGCCATTGCCGTAAGCCCCTCGCCCCGCCACGGGCCGGCTGACACACTGGTGATTCGCTTCATCATCCCGTGCGCATCGCCATCGCAGCAGCCCGCCTCCCCGGATTCCTCGCCATGACCGCCCCGAGCCAGCCAACCGCCGCCCCTCCATTCGCCGCCCGACTCGCCGCCGCCATCACCGCCCGCCGCACGCCGTCGTGCATCGGCCTCGACCCGCGTCGGGAATCGCTCCCGCCAGCCCTCGGCGCCGCCAGCATCAACGAGCCCAAGGCCCTCGCCGACATTTTTGCGACGTTCTGCCGAGATGTGATCGACGTCGTCGCACCGCTCGTGCCCATCGTCAAGCCGCAACTCGCCTGCTTCGAGGCGATCGGCCCCCACGGCATGACCGCGCTGGCCGACGTCATCTCCCACGCTCGCTCGAAGGGGCTGCTCGTGCTCGCCGACGGCAAGCGCGGCGACATCGGCTCCACCGCCGAGGCCTACGCCGAAGGATGGCTCGCCGGACCGTGGGCTGCCGACGCCCTCACCGTGAATCCCTACCTCGGTCACGACTCCATCGAGCCCTTCGTGAAAATGGCCGAAGCCAGAGGCGCCGGCATTTTCGTGCTCGTGAAGACGTCGAACCCCGGCAGCAAGGACTTCCAGGACCTTATCTGCGACGGAAAGACCAACTACGAGTACGTGGCTGCCAGTGTCGAAGCACTCGCAGCCCGCACGGCCGGCGCCGGTCGCTTCGGGGCGGTGGGTGCCGTCGTGGGCGCCACCTGGCCCAAGCAGCTCGACGACCTCCGCGCCGCCATGCCCCGCACCTGGCTGCTCGTGCCCGGTTTCGGCCGCCAAGGAGGCCGCGCGTCAGACGTGCGCGGGGCGTTTCACCCCGACGGCCTCGGCGCGTTGATTGTCAGTGCCCGCGATGTGATCTACGCCCACGCGCGACCCGAGATGAACGCGGGGCTCGCCGCCCACCAGTGGCAGACGGCCGTGGACCGCGCCTGCCACGAGATGATCGAACGCCTCGCTGCCGACACGCCCGCCGCGGCGCTCCGGGGCTGATCATTCAAACACGTGGAGCGGTGCCCGATCCGGCGTCAGGAAGCCCCGAGCGGGAGCGAGGGGATACGACGCCGATTTCGCTGCCACGCCCGATCCCCTCGCTGGCGCTCGGGGCTTTTTGGGGACGTGCCCAATCGCAGGCACGCCGCAACCGATCGACCTCACGCCTCGCCCGGCGCTTGATACCAACACGCCAGCGACGGATCCCACGCCTGGATCTCGTCGGCCTTGAAATAGATGCCGATCTCGCGGGCCGCCGACTCCGGTGAATCCGACGCATGCACGAGATTCATCTGCCGGCTCGACGAGTAGTCGCCGCGAATCGTGCCCGCCGCCGCCTTGAGGCCGCTCGTGGCCCCGAGCATCTCGCGCACCACGCGGATCACCTCCGGCCCCTCGAAGATCGTCGCCACCACCGGCGACGCCGTGATGAACTCCTCGAGCCCGGGATAGAACGGCTTCTCGACGTGCTCGGCGTAGTGCTGCTTCGCGAGGGCGGGCGTGACGCGAAGCATCTTCATCGCCACGAGTCGCAAGCCCTTCTCCTCGAACCGCGTGAGGATCCGGCCCACGAGGCCGCGCTCGAGGCAGTCGGGCTTGAACATGACGAAGGTGCGTTCCATGGTGTCCTCGGGAGGGATGAACGGGGGAATGAATGGCTGATTTCGGCCGCGAGTCTAGGGATTTGAGGGCGACCGCCACAAGCGAACTCTGCTTGTCCCGCAGCCTCCGCCACTCTACCCTCCCGCCCCCGAACAAACGCACACGCCCACCTCACGGAGCACGCCGCCATGCAGGCCCGCGGCCTCTCGCCCCTCACCATCCTGCTCGCCATCGCCTGCGTCGCCTCGGCGTCTGCCAGCGACATGCCGCCGGAGGTGGTGGCGAAGTTCACGCGGCAGGTGCAGCCGCTGCTCGTCAATCGCTGCGCTGCCGGAGCCTGCCACGGCGGCCCCGCCGGTCACGAACCCCGATTCGAACGCGGCCCCGCGTCCGCCAGACCCGACCGCATCGACACGCTCGCCAACATGCAAACCTTCCTCGACACCGTGGGCTCCAACCGCGATCCGAAGCGGCTTGTGACGCTCCTCTCCAGCAGCCATCCGGCGGAGCCAACGAAGAGCCGTCTTGCCGCAGCGCCGCTCACCGCCAACGAGCGAATCACGATCGAGTCGTGGCTGGCCGTGGTAAGGACGGCCGAGACGGGGCGCCGGTATGACCCAGCGGTTCGACAGGTGGCGGCGGAGGCGACCGTCGCGCCACAGCCGAATCCACTTCGCAACCTACTCGACACGGCTGCCAACCCGCCCGTGTTCGAAGAACCGCAGCAACCGCAGGGCGTGATCTTCAAGAACGACGACGGCGTGGCCCCGGAGCCGCCGCTGCCCCCGTCGCCGCCGTGATGAACCGGTGCGCGCTGGCAACCTGCGGAACACGGCTTCAGTTCCCTTTCACAACCGGACACGGCCGTCGATCACCGCCTCGAGAAACTCGCGGTTTCCCGACAGCAGCGTGGGGTCGTCGAGCATCTCGGAGAGCGTGAGCCAGAGAATCTCCTCCACCTCCACCGGATGCGGCACGAGTTCGCCGTCGGCCAGTTCCACCGTCCACCAGGCCAGCGACGTGCCCCAGGCCGTGACGCTGCGATGCACGCATGCGGCCGGTTCGACGACGGCGGCCAACTCCTCGCGGCATTCGCGAACCACCGCCTCGTGCTCCTCCTCTCCCGGCTCGATGTGACCGCCCGGAAAGCAGACGCGCCCGCCGGCGGCCACCGCCCTGCCCCGCCGGATCGCCAGGAATCGACCGCCGCGACGGGCCACGGCCACGACGCCCCGCTTCACCGCCCGTCCCGCCGAAAGATCCTGCTGCATGTCGCTCCCTCGACCGCCTTCGGCGGCCTCGTCACACCGGCCGCACCGCCACACATCGCTGCACGTATACAGTAGACTACTTGGTCCTGCCGGAAACTCCGCCGCCAGCGGTCAGCCGGCCCACCCCCGCCCCGGAGAAGACCGCGTCCATGGATTCCGCCCCGCGCCCGAAGGGACCGTCCGACACGCCCCCCGCGTTCGGACGTCCGGGCCTGCCGATGGTGATCCTTCTGATCCTCGGCGCCATCGCCCTGGCGACCGTGCTCACCGGCAACGCCGCGACGGGCCGCGACGCCATCTCCTACGACGAGTTCGTCTCGCAGGTGAAGGGAGGCAATGTCACCCGCATCGTGCTCTCGGGCGACCACCTCGACGGCGAGTTCGCCAAGGAACTTCCCGAGACGCTCCCCGGACGGAAGCCTCAGAAAACCTTCTCGCTCGATCTCAACCCGTACCTCCGCGAGGGCTTCGACAAGCTCATGCAGGAGCACGAGGAGATCAAGAAACTCACGCGCACGCCCACCGACGGCACCGGCTTCCTGATGGGCCTTTACATGCTCGTGCCGCTCTTGCTGATGGCCGGGTTCTGGATGACGCTCCGCAAGGCCCGCGACCCGCTGGGCAACACCGGCTTCCTCGGCGGCTTCTCCAAGTCGCCCGCCAAGCGCTACGACGCCAAGGACAAGCAGGTGACGTTCGCCGACGTGGCGGGGCTCGAACAGGTGAAGGCCGACCTTCAGGAGATCGTGGAGTTTCTCAAGGATCCGCAGAAGTTTCAGCGGCTCGGCGGCCGCGTGCCCAAGGGCGTGCTCCTGATGGGCCCGCCGGGCACGGGCAAGACGCTCCTGGCGCGGGCCGTGGCCGGTGAGGCGGGCGTGCCCTTCTTCTCGATCTCGGGCAGCGAGTTCATCCAGATGTTCGTCGGCGTGGGCGCATCGCGGGTTCGCGACATGTTCAAGACCGCCAAGGACGCCTCCCCCGCCATCCTGTTCGTGGACGAGATCGACGCCGTGGGTCGCGTGCGCGGTGCCGGCCTCGGCGGCGGCCACGACGAACGGGAGCAGACGCTCAACCAGATCCTCTCCGAAATGGACGGCTTCAGCCCTTCGGAAAGCGTGATCGTGCTCGCCGCCACCAATCGGCCCGACGTGCTCGACCCCGCGCTCCTGCGGCCCGGCCGCTTCGACCGCCATGTGACCGTCGATCGCCCAAACCAGAAGGCCCGCCTGGCCCTCTTCAAGGTGCACACGCGGAACGTGCCGCTCGCCTCCGACGTCGATCTCGACAGGCTCGCCGGCGCCACCGTCGGCCTGACCGGCGCCGATATCCGCAACCTCGTCAACGAGGCCGCCCTCTGGGCCACGCGGCACGACAAGAACGCCGTGGACTCCTCCGACTTCGACTACGCCCGCGACAAGGTGCTGATGGGACCAAAGCGGGAGGAGGTGCTCACCGGCCGTGAGAAGAAGATGACCGCCTACCACGAGGCCGGCCACGCGCTGGGCGCCTGGCTGCTTCCCGACGTGGACAAGCTTCACAAGGTGACGATCATTCCCCGCGGCCGGGCCCTCGGCGTGACGCAACTCGTGCCCGAGGAAGACCGGATGAACATCGGCGAGTCGGCGCTGATGAACCGACTCGTTCTCGGACTGGCAGGCCGGGCGGCCGAGAAGATCGTGTTCGGGGAATACACCGCCGGCGCCGAGAACGACCTCCAGAACGCCACGCGGATCGCCCGCAAGATGGTGGCCACCTGGGGCATGAGCGAGCGGGTGGGCCCGGTGGCCTGCTCCACCTCCAACGAGCATCCCTTCCTCGGCCGCGACGTCTATGAACACCGCGAGTTCAGCGAACGGACGGCGCAGATCATCGACGAAGAGGTGACTCGGATCCTCAACGAGGCCGCCGAGCGGGCCGTGAAGCTCCTCTCCGACAACCGCGACAAGCTCGACCGCCTCGCCGGCGCCCTCGAAACCCGCGAGATGCTCGACGACACGGAGGTGGCGGAGATCATCGGTCCTGCCACGCCCCGCCGCGCCGGCGAATCGATGCCCGGCTCCGACCCCGCCCCCGTGCAGGCCGCCCGCGACTCACAGCCCAACTGAATCCCGAGGACACCCAGCCGCATGAGCGGTGGGATCCCGCCCGTTTTTTGAAGCCCCATGCCCCAGCTCTCGCACGCCGTTTACTTCACGCTCAAGAAGCGCACGCCCGAGGCCGCCGCGAAGCTCGTCGCCTCGTGCCAGCAGCACCTCACCGGCCACCCAGGCACGGTGTATTTCTCGGTGGGCACCTGCGCGGCGGAGTACGACCGCGAAGTGAACGACCGCGACTACGACGTGGCGCTCACGATCGTGTTTGAATCGCACGCTGCGCACGACGCGTATCAGACGGCCCCGAGGCACGAGCAGTTCATCGCCGAAAACGCCACCGACTGGGCGAAGGTCCGCGTGTTCGACGCCAATCTGGCGTAACAAACGCCGGCCCCGCGCCGAAACTGGCCGGCGTTGACGGCTCGGGGCTGCCCATGCCCTCGAGCGGGCTATGGGAGCCAGCGCAGCCAGGATGGCGAAGCGCAGCGGACATGCAGTGAGTCGAGGCCTGGAGGGCCGAGACGAACGTCCAGCGAGAGGGCATGGGCAGCCCCGAGCCCCGCGGACGCCCGAGCATCATCTGGCCAACCCCGCGCTACCCCGCGCTACACCGCGCGAACTCGCGACACCGCGATCCGCCCGCCGAAACACACGTCCACGTCATCGCCCGCCACCCGCGGCCGCTCGTGGTAGCTCGACTCGTAGGCCCAGCCCTCGTCGGTGAGCCGATAGCCCAGCCCAAACGGCGAGCCATCCACCGCACACTCAACCACCTCAGGGTCGCCTGCAGCCGCCGGGAGATCGGGCAGGTTCACGTTCCAAAACTCGCCCCGCACCACCTCGCGGCTCCGAACCGCCTCGAGCACCTCCGCCACCCAGCGAGCGGAGCGATCCCAATCGATCGTCGTGCCGCGGCGATGATACTGCGATGCGGCCACCGCCGGCAGCCCGTGGAGCGCCGCCTCGCGGGCCGCCGCCACCGTGCCTGAATGGTGGATGTCGGCGCCGAGGTTGCCGCCGGCATTGATTCCTGCAATCACGAGCGTCGCATCGGGCACGATCCGGGCCAGCGCGATCCGCACGCAGTCAGCCGGCGTGCCCGCCACCCGAAACCGTCCGGGCCCAACGTCGTCCACTCGGATCGGGCGGTTCGTGGTCACGCGGTGCCCGCAGCCCGAATGGCATTCCTCCGGCGCCACCACCACCAGCGTCGCCCCGAGCCCGGCCGCGGCCCGCTCCAGTGCCGCCAGCCCCGGAGCATCGATGCCGTCGTCGTTGGTCAGCACGACACGCATGGTCGCCCGGCCGCGCGGGCGGCCAGGGTCTCCAGGATCGCCCACACGCCCTCGGCCGCCGTGGCCGCCATCCGGCAGACGTCTTCGGCGTCGGTGTCCACATGCGTGAGCGCGTCGGGCTTGGCCACGTTGGTCGCCACCGAGCAGACGGTGACGTCGAGACCGAGCCGCGTGGCCGCCACCACCTCCGGCACCGTGGACATGCCGACCACGTCGGCCCCCATCCTGCGGAGCATCCGGTATTCCGACCGCGTCTCGTAGGTCGGCCCCGAGAGAAACGCATACACGCCCTTGCGGGCGACGACATCGACCCGCCGCGTGGCGGCGAGGGCGAGGTCGGCGAGATCGGGGTCGTAGTAGCGGGTTCGCGGCGGCACTTCGCCGAGGTCGTCGGGCTCGAGCGCGTCGCCCCACGGCCGCCGCACCATGTCGATGTGGTCGGTCACGATCACGAGTTCGCCGCCGATCATGTCGTGCTTGAGGCCGCCCGACGCGTTGGTGAGCAGGACTTGACCGACGCCGAGCGCCGCGAGCAGTTCGATGCCGCGGGTGAGCGTCTCGGGCGGAAATCCCTCGTAGCCGTGCACGCGGCCCTGAAGCATGGCGATCGGCACGCCGTGCAGCGTGCCGCAGACGATCCGCCCCGCATGGCCGGTGGCGGTCGATTTCTTGAGCCAGCCGGTCTCGGTGGAGGGCATGGCCCACGTACCCGTGAGCCGGTCGGCGAGTCCGCCGAGGCCGGTGCCGAGCACCACGCCGATCGTCGCCGGGCAGCCGCCGGCCGCCACCACCCGCTCAGCCGCCTCGAAGGCTCCCGCCCGCGGCCGCCCCATCCGCAGAAGCGGCCGGCCGCTCTCGATCATGCTGTTGCTCATGCGCCGCCACCTCGACGAAAGCCACCCGGGGTTTGCCGCTCCCGGAGAAAAACCCTATCCTCGCGCCCGCCGCGGAAATCGGCAAGCACGACCGCTTCCGCACCGCCGGCCACGCCCTCCTCAGGACCCTCCCGATGCCCACCCGTGCCGAGAAGTTTGCCGGCCTCTCCGTCGCCATCGTCACGCCGTTCCGCGACGGCAAGGTTGACTCCGCCCGCCTCAAGGAGCAGATCGATTTCCAGGCCGAGGCCGGCACGACCTGCATCTGCCCCGTGGGCACGACGGGCGAGTCGCCCACGCTCACCCACGACGAGCACGAGCGGGTGATCGCCGAGAGCATCGCCGCCGCCGCCGGCCGGATCCTCGTGATGCCGGGCACCGGATCCAACTCCACCGCCGAGGCCGTGCGGCTGACGAAGTTCGCCGCCAAGGCCGGCGCCGACGCGGCGCTCGTGGTCGGCCCCTACTACAACCGGCCCACGCAGCAGGGCATCTACGAACACTTCAAGGCGCTCGCCGAGGCGGTGGACATCCCGATCTGCGTCTACAACATCCCCACGCGGACCGGCCGCAACATCGAGCCCGAGACGATCATCCGGCTTGCCGAACTCCCCGGCATCGCCATGCTCAAGGAGGCGACCGGCTCGATGGACCAGGCCTCGCAGATCCTCGCCGCGACCGACCTGACGGTGCTCTCCGGCGACGACAGCATGACGCTGCCGCTCCTGGCCGTGGGCGGCCGCGGCGTGATCTCGGTGGTGGGCAACCTCGTGCCGCGCGACATGAAGGCCCTCTGCGACGCCTTCGACGCGGGCGACATGAAGAAGGCCCAGGCGTTGCACACGAAGCTCTTCGTGCTCTGCCGCGACCTGCTCGGCCTCGCGAGCAACCCGATCCCGATCAAGGCCGCGATGGCGATGGTGGGCCGCGACACGGGCGACATCAGGCTGCCACTGGTGCCGCTGGAGCCGCCGCTCGCCGACAAGCTGCAAAAGGTGCTCGCCGCCTACGGCCTGCCGGTCAAGGCTGGCTAGATCTCACTCGATCACGCGGAGCACGCCGCCCTGCGTATCGAACTTCGTGATCACCATGTCGTGGTGCCGGCCGAGGCCGAGCGACTCGAGGCGATCGACGAGCACGCCCGCCTTGTCGAGCGATTCGCAGCAGGCCATCACCGCCGGCCCCCAGCTCGACTGCGTGCAGCCCGGGGCACCGAGTTCCGCGAGCAGTTCGATCAAATCGGCCGTCGCCTTCGCGTGAGACAGCTTCGAAGCCTCCGCCTCGAATGGCTTGCCCGCGAGGGCGCCGTAGCTGCGAACCGCGAGCGAGAACTCGATGAACTTTCCCTCGACGGCCGCCGGCAGGAGCTCGAGCAGCGCGATTCGCGAGAGCTCCGCCGTGATCTCGCGGGGCACCGGGGCGAGCCGTGCGAAAGCCTCCCGCTCGGCGTCGCCGGAAATCCCGGCTGCATCGCGGGCCACCAGCAGGACGCACCGCCAGGTCTGCGGCAGCCGCACGCGGGCGACCATCGGCGAGAAGGATCGGGTGACGTCGTCGTCCGCGTCGGCGTCGTCGCGGATCATCCGGCCAGACTCGATGATCAAGCCCCCGCGGCTGAATCCGTAGACCCCCACGCAGGAGCGGCGACCACGCCCCACCACGCGGGCGAGTTCCATCGCGTCGCGCGTGTCGAAGAGCCAGTCGTGCTCGGTCGGCTGAAGATCCTCCTGCATCGGGTGGGGAGCTGCCGGCGGCGCATGGGCCTCGGCGCCGAGCGCAAAGAGATGTCGCATGCCGGCCGCCACGGCGAGCCCGAGCTGAGTGCCGGTGCCGAGGCCGACGTGGGCGGCGGGCGCCGTCATCACCTCGATCGCACAGCCGACATCGCCGAGTCGCCAGGTGTCGACACAGGCCTTCGCGCAGCGGAGAGCACGCTCCGCGTGCAGGCCGCGGGCCTCCAACCGGCCCGCCTTTCGGAGCCGCACCTGCAATGGCGGCCGATCGAGCATCACCCCGACACCGCCAAACGAGCGGGCGTCGCGGTGGCCGAACGACATCATGCCGAGATGGAGCCGCGCGGGCGCCCGGATCTCGACGGCCTTGGGTGGCGGGAGCGTTCCTGTGGGGGGCGTCTCAGGCATCCCGCCCAGCATACATAAGGCCGGCCGAACCGCACGCGATGGGGTTATTCCGCGGTTCCGACCGCGGCCGCCAGCAGCGCAAACGCCTCGTCCTCCCGCGGCCCGCCCGTCTTGGCGACCAGGACCCGCAGGTCCTCGATCCTCCGCTGCGTCTCGTCGCGACCGAGCAGGTGGACCCGCGTCACGAGGATGGCCGCCTCCACCACGGCGTGGGCGGCACGGTTGAAGCCGAGAAAGGGACGGCCGGCATGCTCGGCCACCACTCGCGCCGTGATCTCGAACCGCTCCCGCGAGTCATCGATCGATTCCGCGGCGAACTCCCAGGCATGGCAGGCGTCGAGCAGCACCCGGCCTGCCACCGCGGTGGCGGGCCGTGACGGCGGCGGCTCGTCGAGGCGGCCGGCCACCACCCTGGCCAGCAGCAGCACGTCATCACACACGTGAAACACGCCGCACCGCTCCCGCACCAGGTTCACCGCCGTCTGGCTGGTGGCGAACGGTTTGAGCACCAGCCTCGCGAGACGCCCGGAGGCCCGCTCGCGGTGGTCGATCCACGGGCCCATCGCGGCGACGTGGAGCCGGCCGTCAGCGGCGGTCGTGGTCACGAGTCCTTCGAGGATCATCGGCGGCCCTGATGCGGCGGGAGGCGGCGGGAAACGACGGCCCGCATGATAAACTCGCGGCACCGCCGCCCAGCGAGCCCGTCCTTGTCTGCCGACCGTCCCCGCATCCATTTCGTCACCGGCCGGCTCGCCGAGCACTCGCTGCGGCAGGCTCTGGAACGGCTCGCGCCGCGAGCCGGGTTCGACTGGACGGTGCAGGTGATGCCGATCACCGTGGCCGCCCTGATGACCACGCCCTGGATCGCGAAACGGCTGGAGGTGCCCCCCGGCACCACCCGCGTGCAGATCCCCGGGGCCTGCCGCGGTCCGCTCGATGCCTTTGCGGAGGCGACGCCCCTGCCCGTCGAACGCGGCCCCGACGACCTGCGGTCCCTCGACGAGTTCTTCGGGCAGAAGTCTCGCGACCTCTCGGGCTACGGCCGGCACGACATCGAGATCATCGCCGAGATCAACCACGCCCCACGGCTCGCGACGGCCGACCTGCTGGCCGAGGCGAGGCGGCTCGCGACCGCCGGCGCCGACCGCATCGACGTGGGCTGCGACCCCGGCGACCGCTGGACCGGCGTGGGCGACGCCGTGCGGATGCTGGTGGCCGAGGGCTTCCGCGTGTCGATCGACAGCTTCGATCCCTTGGAAGTGGCGGCGGCGGTGAACGCCGGCGTCGATCTCGTGCTCTCGGTCAACTCGACGAACGCGACCGCCGCCGCCGACTGGGGCTGCGAGGTGGTCGTGGTGCCCGACGTGCCTGCGACGATGGAGGGGTTTGACGCGACGATCGCGGCCCTGGCGAAGGCGGGCGTGAAACACCGGCTCGACCCGGTGCTCGAGCCGATCGGCTTTGGGTTCGCCGCGAGCCTCGGCCGCTACCTCGACGTTCGCCGCCGGTATCCCGACGCCGAGATCATGATGGGGATCGGAAACCTCACCGAACTCACCGACGTCGATTCCGCCGGCGTCAACGTGATTCTGCTCGGCTTCTGCCAGGAGACGGGCATCCGCTCGGTGCTCACGACCGAGGTGATCCACTGGGCGCGGAGCAGCGTGCGGGAATGCGCGCTGGCCAGGGCCCTCGTCTGGCACGCCGTCACCAACCACACGCTTCCCAAGCACGTCGAGCCCCGGCTCGTGACGCTCCGCGGCGGCAAGCCACACGAGCACGGCGGCGAGACGCTCGCCCGGCTCGCCGCGGCGATCCGCGATCCCAACTTCCGGATTTTTGCGGAGCGAGACGCCGTCCACGTCGTGGGCGCGGGGCTGCACCTCGAGTCGCCCGATCCCTTCGCGCTCTTCGGGCAGCTCGCCGACGCGGGCCGCGACGATGTCGATCCCAGCCATGCCTTCTATCTCGGCTACGAGATGGCCAAGGCCGTCACGGCCCTCACGCTCGGCAAGGACTACCGGCAGGACCAGCCGCTCGACTGGGGCCACCTCACGCGGGACGAGATCGGGCACGGCCCGTCGCGGGCCGCCGCCCGCGCGGCCGAAACCTCCCGACGCCTCGACGCGCGCCACCGCGACGAAGGCCCCGCACCGCCGGAGCCCACGGCCGCCTCATGACGACTCCAGATTCCGGTCACGCCGAAGCGTCCCCCGCCGCCCGGCCGACTCACCCGTGGCTCGCCCACACGTGGATCACGCCGTCTGGCTGCCTCGTCGCCGAGGCGGCGGCGAGCGTCGATCCGGTGACCGTCTTCCGCCACGCCAGCCGGCTTCCGCACGCGGTCTTTTTCGACAGTGCCGTCGTCGATCGTCCCGTAGCGGTGACCTCGCGCACGGCCCCGGACAACGAGCCGGCGGTGCGGCTGGGCCGCCACTCGTTCGTGGCCGCCGACCCGATCCGCTCGTGGCTGGTGCGCCGCGGCGGCGACTGGGAGGCGTGCCGCCGCGAGATCGCCGCGACGTTCGACGGCGTCCGCGAGGTGCTCGCCGACCTCGCCTGCACCACGATCCCCGCCCTGCCGCCGTTTCAGGGAGGCGTGGCGGGGCTCGTTTCGTATGAGTGCGGCCTGGCGCGGCTGGGACTCGAGCCGCCTCCCGCCGCGGGCCCGGATCCCGTGGTCTCGCTCCACGCCTACGATCTGGTCTTCGCCTATGACCACGATCTCGGCCGCGGCTGGTTCATCGCGCAGGGCGTGCCCGCGCGGGGGCCGGTGGAACGGGCGCGGCGGGCGGGAGAGCGGCTCGCGGCATTTCTGGCCGAGCCCCACCAGCGTGAGGCCGCCGCGGCGACACGGGCGAGTGCCGAACCGTTCGCCGGCCACGCCCTGCCCGGCCGGGCCGACATCCGCTCCACGCACTCCCGCGACCGCTATCTCGAGATGGTTGGAGCGGGGATCGAACTCGTGCACGCCGGCGACATCTTCCAGGCCAATCTCGCCCAGCGATTCGAGGTGGCCGCCACCGTCGATCCCGTGAACCTCTACCTGCGGGCCCGCGAGGTGAATCCGGCGCCGTTCGCCGGCTATCTCGATGCCGGTGACGTGCAGGTGGCCAGCATGTCGCCCGAGCGGTTTCTGCAGGTTTCCCGCGGCGTGGTCCGAACCCATCCCATCAAGGGCACGCGGCGCGTCACCGCCAGCCCGGAGGCCGATCTCTACGCATCAGCCGACCTCGAGGCGAGCGAGAAGGACCGTGCCGAGAACGTGATGATCGTGGACCTCCTGCGCAACGACCTCTCGCGGGTCTGCACGCCGGAGAGCGTGCGCGTGGAGGCCCTCTGCCGGCTCGAACGCTACCGCTACGTGCAGCACCTCGTGTCGGTGGTCTCGGGCCGGCTCCGCCGCGGCCTGGGCGCGCTCGACGCCCTGGAGGCCGCGATCCCGGGAGGGAGCATCTCAGGGGCACCGAAACACCGTGCCTGCGAGATCATCTCCGACCTCGAGCGGGTGGGCCGCGGCTGCTACTGCGGGTCGCTCGGCTACATCGGCTTCGACGGCACCGCCGACTTCAATCTCCTGATCCGCACGCTCGTCGTCGCCCCAGGCTCGATCGCCTTCGCCGCCGGCGGCGGGATCACCGCGGCGAGCGATCCGGCCGCCGAATACGCCGAGTCGCTCGCCAAGGCCGAGGGCATGCTGCGGGTGCTCGACTCAGTGGGCATCGGCGGAGGCACGGCATGATCGTCGTCATCGACAACCGCGACAGTTTTGTCTTCAACCTCGCGCGGCACTTTCAGCTGCTGGGGGTCGAAACGGCCGTGGTGTCGAGCCACGAAGCGCAGGCGGAGGCGATCCTCGCCGCCCGGCCGGCGGCGATCGTGATTTCCCCCGGCCCGTGCACGCCGATCGAGGCCGGCTGCTCGCTCGACCTCGTGCGGGTGGCCATGGGCCGCATCCCGCTCCTGGGCGTCTGCCTTGGCCACCAGGTGCTCGCTGCTGCGGGCGGGGGCCGGATCGTGCGGGCGACGCGGCCCACGCACGGCCGCACGAGCCAGGTGCATCACGACGGCGTGAACCTCTTCGCCGGCATTCCCAGTCCCATGACCGCCTGCCGCTACCACTCGCTGGTGGCTGAGGCAGCCTCACTGCCCGAGGGCCTGATCGCCGTGGCCCGCGATGAGGAGGGCACGGTCATGGCAATCGCCGACGACCACCGCTGTGCGTACGGCGTGCAGTTCCACCCCGAGTCGATCCTCACCCGGCACGGCTTCCGGCTGCTGGCGAACTTCCTCACCGCGGCGGGCATCCCGCACCGCGGCGCGTTGGTCGATCTTCTCGACGACGAGATCGCCCGGCAGGCGGTCGCCCCCGTGCCACACGACGATCCAACCGCCGGCCCCGTCGTCACGTTCTGACGTCCCGCAGAGAGCGTAACGCCGTAAGGCGTACGGCCTCTTCAGGAAGCGTAACGCCGTAAGGCGTACGGCCGTCCTCTTCCCGCGGCAGCCCCCATCGCTCACGCGATTGGGCTTCCTGACTCAATTCTGGCCGCAGGAAGCGTAACGCCGTAAGGCGTACGGCCGTCCTCTTCCCGCGGCAGCCCCCATCGCTTACGCGACTGGGCTTCCTGACCCAACCCTGGCCGCAGGAAGCGTAACGCCGTAAGGCGTACGGCTGTCTTCTTCCCGCGCAGCCCCCATCGCTTACGCGATTGGGTTTCCTGACCCAACCCTGGCCGCAGGAAGCGTAACGCCGTAAGGCGTACGGCCGTGTCCGACTGCCCGATATTGCATCAGAGACTGCACCTCATTCGGGCGGGCAGCGGCGCCGGCCGCGCTCCATCAGTGTGAATCCCGCGGTACCCCGCCTGCCATTCCCGCTGGGATGGGCCGCATGGAACCTCTGGAAAACAGGGGGTTTCAGGCAGGCTCGCCGCCGGGCGAGCCACCCCAGTCGCGCCACTGAGACAGCGGCTCTGGCACGGGTTTTGCCCATGAGTGCGGCCAGTCGTGGAACTCTCCACGGCATCATCCAAAAATCATGAGGCGGATCCCATGACTTGGTCACGCATGACGCGTTGGTGTGCCCTGACGGCCGTAGTGGCCGCAGTGCTGTTTGGTCCTTTCGATCTCACGTCGCTCGCCCTTGCAGATGGCGAAAACCCATCCACCGCGGCGGCCGCGACCATGCCGGCCCCGCCGACTGTCGAAGAGATGGTTCCCAAACTCTGGATGGCAGCCGACACCGTGTGGGTGCTGGTGTGCGGCATGCTCGTGTTCTTCATGAACCTCGGGTTCGGTTGCGTCGAATCGGGGTTCGCGAGGGCGAAGAACTGCGTCAACATTCTCTCCAAGAACTTTATCGTGTTCGCCGCGACGGCGATCGCCTACTACCTGATCGGCTGGGACCTGATGTTCGGTGCCGGTGACGGCGCTTTCATCGGCAACTCCGGCTCGTGGATGGTCGGCGGCGCCGACAACAGCCCTGCGATGGGCGACAAGTACCAGGGCGTTTATGGCGCCATCAACTGGACGAGCGTACCACTGTGGGCCAAGTTCTTCTTTCAACTCGTGTTCGCGGGAACCGCTGCCACCATCGTGTCGGGAGCCGTGGCCGAGCGGATCAAGTACCACACGTTCATCCTCTTCAGCTTCCTGATGGCGATCGTGATCTACCCGGTCACGGGCCACTGGATCTGGGGCTTCGGCTACCTCGCCAAGGAGTGGAACTTCTGGGATTTCGCCGGCTGTTCGGCGGTGCACTCGGTGGGCGGTTGGGCGGCCCTCACCGGTGCCTACATCCTCGGCCCGCGGATCGGGAAGTATTCTGCGACCGGCAAGGTTCAGGCCCTGCCCGGCCACAACATGACGGCCGCCTTCATCGGCTGCCTCGTGCTCTGGTTTGGCTGGTTCGGCTTCAACCCGGGCAGCACGATGGGCGTGGCTGGGGACGGCGGTGCGCTGGCGGCCCAGGTGGCGGTGAACACCAACTCCGCAGCCGCAGCCGCCACGCTCACGGCCACACTCACCGCGTGGCTTCTGCTCGGCAAGCCTGACATCGGCATGACGCTCAACGGGTGCCTCGCCGGCCTCGTCGGCATCACGGCCAGTGCCGCCTACACGAACGTTCCCTGCTCGCTCCTGATCGGTGCGATCGCCGGCGTGCTCGTCGTGTTCTCAGTGCTGTTCTTCGACCGGATCAAGATCGACGATCCGGTCGGTGCCACCAGTGTGCACCTCGTATGCGGCATCTTCGGCACGCTCTGCGTGGGCTTGTTCACCACGACGGATCTGTCGACAAGCGTGCTGACCGGGCCGTTCGGCTCGGCGGCCTGCGGCGGTCCCTACGCGGGCCTGTTCTTCGGCGGTGGCACCAAGCAACTCATCGCCCAGCTCGTGGGCGTGGCCATGGTCGGAGCCTACGTCGTTCCGGTCTCCGCGATTTGCTGGCTGATCCTGAAGGCCGTCGTCGGCCTCCGGGTCGCCCCGCAGGAGGAGATCGAAGGCCTCGACATCGGCGAGCACGGCAACGAGGCCTACCACGGCTTCGTGCTGGTTCGCACGGAGTAAAGACACGCAAACCGTCTCGGGCAGGGCACCCGGCTTCGGCCGGGCCGCCCCGCCCGGGATGGGAACCAATCCAGAAGGATGCCCCAATGGCGTGGGCGGGCAATCCGCCTCGCCCGCCCACGCCGGGGCATTTTTTGGCGGGAAACGAACACGCGACGGGCCTCCTTCGGGAGGCCCGTTTGCGTTGGCGGCCGGGGCTCCCGGACCGCCGGCCATCACGGTCGCCCAGGCTCTGCTGCCTCTCGACGATCTCTGTCACCAGAAGGTGCCTCGCGAAGTCCACGCGTATACTGCGGCCGCCCGCTGCTGTGCGGCTCACCCCAGGTATCGCCATGCCCCAGGTATCGCCATGAAAGATCCAACCGTCCGCGGCGTCGTCCATCTGATCGAGGAGACCAAGACCTTCGGACAGAAGGGGTTTCGGAAGCGACTGGTGGTGCTCGAGCAGTCGAAAGGTACGTTCACCAACTACGTCCCGGTCGATTTCCTGAAGGACGCCTGCGACGAGGTGGACGGCCTGAGCGTGGGCGACGAAATCGAGGTGACCTACCGGCTCAGCGGCCGCCGCTGGCAGCGGGATGAGGCGAGCGAGGCCAAGTATTTCCTCAGCGCCGAGGCCCTCTCGTTTCGGCAACTCTCGGGTGGCAAGGCCGCGGACCACGGCGGGTTCAGCGGCGTGGATCCCAACGACGCCCTCGCCGAGGCCGCCCAAGACGACGTGCCGTTTTAAGACGCGGCGTGACGGACGGTCGGAAGCATCAGAGTCCTCGCGCAGGTCGCCCGAGGCCTTACGGCCGGTCGGCTTTCCGAAATTCCGTACAGGCCCAACGCCATGAGGCGTGGGGCGAACGACCACCAGATGCCGCGTCCTCTCGACCGCGCCCGAGGCCTTCTACGCGTCACACGTGATCCTCGCGCGTTGTTCCACGGAACCCTCAAAGCCCGGAGCGGAAGCGACGGGAACGGCTTCGCGGATCCGCACGCGTCGCTCGCCGCCGCCACGCGTGATCCCCTCGCTCCCGCTCGGGGCTTCCTGGCGGAGTGACACCGCCGCAGGAACGCCTCAGAATCAGGTGTGACGCGTATTACGGCCTTCGGCTTACACAGACGGCCACTCGCTGCCCGTCAAAGCCCAACGCCGTAAGGCGTGGGGCGAGGCCAGGATGGCGAAGCGAGGCCAGCATCGAGTGCGTGAAGGGCAGGATGCCCGTAGCGAACGTCCGGCGACGGGGCACGGGCAGCCCCTCGCGGAGCCGCGGCGCGTCACGCGCGGCGGAACCCGCCGTTGACCGGCAGCACCTGGCCCGTGACGAAGCCCGCGGCCGGCGACACGAGGAAATGCACCGCGTGCGCCACGTCTTCCGGCGTGCCCCAGCGGCCAAGCATGCTCTCGCGAGCCGCCCGCCGCTGCCATGCCGCGCTGGCCTGCTCGCCCCACGCCGTCTTGATCCAGCCGGGCGCGACGCAGTTGACGCGAACCTTCGGACCGAGCGACCTCGCGGCACTTCGCGTGAACGCCATCACGGCCCCTTTCGTGGCGGCGAACAGCTCGCCGCTGTCCCCCTCCATGCCGACGGCCGCCTGATCCCAGCCGATCGTCACGACCGTGCCGCCGTCGCGATCGGCCATCCAGCGGCCAAGCGATCTCGTGAGCGCCATCGTGGCGACCACGTCGATCGCCAGAAGGGCGTCGAGCTTGCGGTGAAAATCCCACTTCGCGGCATCGCCGGTGAGCACGTCGGCCCCAGCCACGAGCACCACGATGTCGAGGGCCGGCAGTGTCGCGGTCACCTCCGCTGCCAGGCGTTCCGCAGCCCCATCGGCTGCGAGGTCGGCGAGAAACGTGCCGGCATGGCGGTCGGGGCCGAGCGCGGCGGCAAGCTCGGAAGCGGCGGCAGCCGCGCGGCCGTGCACGGCAACCCGCGCTCCAGCGGCGGCAAGTTCGAGGGCCACCGCGCGGCCGATGCCGCGGGTCGCGCCGGTCACCAGCGCCGTGCGGCCGACAAGATCGACGTCCACGGCCGCGTCGCTCACGGGGCGGGCCCCCTGGCGGCCAGTGGCAGCCGGTAGCAGGCGGCCTCCTCCGCGTTGCGAACGAGCAGCCTGTCGCCCGTGAGGCAGAGGTTGTTCCACGTCTGGCCGTCGATCGCGGCGAACCGCCCCATGACATTGTGCTTCTCGGGCGAGCAGGCCACGACCACCACCTCGCCCGACTCTGCTTGGACGAGCAGCAGGCCGCCCACGCGAAGCACCTGCCCCTGACCGTACCGCCCGCCCTTCCAACGCCGCGAGCCGTCGGCGAGGGAGACGCATTCAAGGATCCCATCGGAGAGGCCGTAGGCGTGGCCGTCGTGGATCGCCACGTTCGTGAACTTGGTCTTGAGCAGGCCAGGCTGCCGCCACACCGCTTCGAACGTCGGCGGATCACCCGCCTTCAGCTCGAACGCGGCAGCTCCCGCCCCGTAGCCCTTGCTCACAAAAACCCTCCCGCCGTCGAACACGTGAGCCTGCGAGCAGGTGGCGTCGGAGTTGGAGTGGCCCGGCCAGTCAAATCGCCAGAGTTCGGTGCCGTCGGCGGGGTCGTAGCCGGCCACGCTCGACTCGTTGACCGTGAGCACGATCTCACGGCCGCCGAACGAGACCAGCTGCGGCGACACGTAGCTGATCTGCTCGGCACCGCCGATCCAGCGACGGTCGCCCGTCACACGGTCGTAGGCCACGAGGGAGACGGAAGAGCCATCCTGCCGCGGTCCGCCGCCCGGCACGATCACGAGCGACTCGGTCACCAGCGGCGAGCCCGACCGGCCCCAGGCGACCGCCACGCGATGAGCCGCGGCGTCGACCCCGAGGTCATCGAGCACGTTTTTCTTCCAGAGCACGCGGCCGCTCGCTCCGTCGATGGCGTGAAGCCAGCCGGTGGCACCCGTGGTGTAGGCAGCACCACCGGCGATCGTGGGCGTGGATCGCGGCCCGACACCGCCAAGCACCGTCTCGTGCCGGGCTGGCACCGACACGGTCCACTCCACATCGCCCGTCACAACCGATTGGCAGGACACGATCTCATCGTCGCCCCGCTGCTCGAGCGTGACCGCGTGGTCGCCGCAGGTGGCGAAGCCGCTCCAGCCGGCGCCGATCGGCCGCCGCCAGAGTTTCTCGGGCGGCCGCGACTTCCAGGCCGGATCCAGAATCGGGCCTTCGAGCGACGCGGAGCCCTGCGGCCCCAGGAACCGGGAAAAGTCACCGGGGGTCTCGGCCCACGCCGCGGCGGCCACGGCCTCAGTAGCCTGCTTCGCAACCTGCGGCAGCAGCCGGTCGCGGGATGGCGCCCAGCGAAACGCCAGCTGCGGCACGAGGTCGCCCGAGACCCGCTCGATGCGAAACACGGCGCACGCCACGCCCACAGCGGCGAGGAGGCCGAGCCCGACCGCCCGCTTGAGCCCGGCCGGGTGGCCACTCTGGAAGAGAAACCAGCCGAGGAGAGCCATCAGCCCCGAGAAGGCGAGGATCAGCGTGATGATGTTCCGGACCGCGGCATCGACGACGCCCCCCACCAAGGGCTCGAGGAGGCCCATGCAGACCAGCGCCGCGGCGGCGGCCAGCGATGCCAGGGTCACGAACACCCGCGCCGGCGGCACGAGCGGTCGAGGAGCGGCGGATTTCACGGAAGATTTCGAGGCGGGTCGACGGGGGGGCATGACACACTTTTACTGGAAGAACCGCGGAAACGCGACTACACTCCCGCCACCACGCTCTCGCGGACGCACGGCAAGGACCCCGAATGCTCACGACCAACGCCCCCGACCCGGCTCGGTCGTCCGCGACCGGCTCGTCGGCCGCCGCCGGCCCCGGCCCTTCCACCACCGCGGTGCACGCCGGCGAGGCCCGCCAGAAGCCTGGCTTCTCGATCACCGATCCGATCTTCGCGTCGAGCACCTACACCTTCCCCGACACGAAGTCGATCATCGACTTTATCGAGGAGAAGCATCCCCGAGAGGAATACGGACGCTACGGCAACCCCGGCGAGCGGGTCGTGGAAGACAAGCTCGCGGCCCTCGAGGGGGGTGAGCAGGCGGTGCTCTTCGCCAGCGGCATGGCGGCCCTTGTGGGCCTGCTGATGGCCCACTGCAGCGCCGGCGATGAGATCGTGTTTTTCGATGAGTGCTACCACCGCAGTCGCGAGTTCTGCCGCAAGCATCTCACGCGGTTCGGCGTCGGCTTCCGCGAGGTGAAGACCTGCGATTACGCCGCGATGGAGGCGGCGATCACGCCCAAGACGAAGTTCCTCGTCAGCGAGTCGCCCACCAACCCGCATCTCAGCGTGGTAGACGTCGCGAGATTCGCCGATCTCGGTCGCCGCCGCGGCGTGCTCACGCTCATCGACGCCACGCTCTGCACGCCTTACAACCTCAAGCCGCTCGCGGCCGGTGTCGACTTCGTGCTCCACTCGGCGACGAAGTATCTCGGCGGCCACAACGACCTGCTCGCGGGCACCGTGATCGGCAGTGCCGAACTGATGGACCCGGTGCGAAACCTCCGCGGGATCATGGGGGGAGTCAACTCGCCCCACAACGCCTACCTCCTCGAGCGCGGCCTCAAGACGCTGGCGCTGCGGATGGAGCGGCACAACGCCAACGGCCTGGCGGTGGCCCGGTTCCTGGAGCGTCATCCGCGGGTGGAGCGGGTGCTCTATCCGGGCCTCGAGAGCCATCCCTTCCACGAGATCGCCGCCCGCACCATGCGGGGCTGCGGCGGCCTCGTCACCTTTTTCATCAAGGACGCCGACTGGCGGCGGACGGCCGACGTGATCGACGCCGTGAAGATCCCGCGGATCGGCCCGAGCCTCGGCGGCGTCGAGTCACTCATCGAGCAGCCGCTGGTCATGAGCTACTGGAACTACACGCCCCAGGAGCGGCAGGCGTTCCGCATCCCCGACACCATGATCCGCATGGCCTGCGGGATCGAAGACGCGGACGACCTGATCGCCGACCTCGCCCAGGCCCTCGACCGCACGTAGCCGCCCGCCCGGCGGCGGGAGGCTTCTCATGCAGTTTCGCACCCGCGCGATCCACGTCGGCCAGGAGCACGATCCCGCCACCGGCGCCGTCGTGCCACCGATCCACCTGGCGAGCACGTTCGTCCAGCCCGACGCCTCGATGACGGCGGCCTACGACTACGCGCGGACCGGCAGCCCCACCCGGCACGCCTTCGAGAACACGCTCGCCGATCTCGACGGCGGTGTGCGGGCTTTGGCCTTCGCGTCGGGCATGGCGGCCACGCACTGCGCCACGCTGCTGCTCGCCCCGGGCGACGAGATCGTCACCGGCACCGACATCTACGGAGGCACCTGGCGGCTCTTCAATCGCGTGCTCGCCGAGCGAGGCATCGCGGTGAAGGCGGTGAACACGGCCGACACCACGGCGGTGGCCCGCGCGGTGGGCCCGAGGACGAAACTCGTGTGGGTCGAGTCGCCTGGCAACCCGCTGCTCACGATCACCGACATCGCCGCCTGCGCCGAGATCGCCCACGCCTCCGGCGCCCTGCTGGCCTGCGATGCCACGCTCACCACGCCGGCCCTCTCGCGGCCGCTCGAACTCGGCGCCGATATCGTGATGCACTCGGCTACGAAGTCGATCGGCGGCCACAGCGATCTGCTCGGCGGGGCGCTCGTGGTTCGCGACGCCGATCTCGGCACGCGGCTCCACTGGCTGCAAAACGCCACGGGCGCAGTGATGGGACCGCTCGAGGCCTTCCTTTGCTCCCGCGGCCTCAAGACGCTCGAACTCCGCGTGCTCGCGCAGTCGGCCACGGCCCTGCGGCTCGCCGAGTGGCTCGTCGAGCATCCCGCGGTCGAGAAGGTCCACTATCCCGGTCTCGCGAGCCATCCGGGTCATGCCCTGGCGATGCGGCAGATGTCGGCCGGTGGCACGATCGTGAGTTTCGAGGTGAAGGGCTCGGTGGCCGAGGCCCGCCACGTGGTCGAATCCACGAAGCTCTTCCAGCTCGCGGTGAGCCTCGGGGCGGTCGAGTCGCTGATCGAGATTCCGGCCGTGATGTCGCACGGCTCGTACGCCCCCGAAGCCCGCCGCGCCGTGGGGATCGCCGACGGGCTCATCCGGCTTTCCGTGGGCCTCGAGGCCTTCGAAGACCTCCGCGACGACCTCGCCTCCGCATTCCGCCGAGCGTAGCCCCCATCGCTCACGCGATTGCGCTTCCTGGACAGGAAGCGTAACGCCGCGAGGCGTGCGGACCGCAGGAAGCGGAACGCCGTAAGGCGTACGGCCCGCAGGAAGCGTAACGCCATGAGGCGTACGGCCGCCCCTCCGCCGACAGGAAGCGTAACGCCGTAAGGCGTACGGCAGCCCGACGCGGCAATCTGGGCAATCCCTGCCGGTGGCGTGGACTTTTCTGAAAGTTCCAAGGCTACCGATGACGATACCGATTCCGATCGAGCAGATTCTGCCGGCCCAGCCGGCGGATCCATGAATCGGAGGTTCGCATGAACACGCCTCGCAGTCGCATTTCGCTCCCGCTCGCCGTCACCCTGGTGGGCGTTGCCGCCATCGCATGCCCGGCGGCCGAGTCGCAGCTGAAGTGGACGCCCCACCGCGATGCAGCGTCGCCAGCGGCCCAAGCCGAGTCAGACCAGTCCTTGGCAAACCGAGCCCCGCCAGCGGAGTTGCCCCGGGCGGTCGTGCCCGAGGCGGCGGCCCCTGCTGCCGGCGGTCCTGCCGCAGTCGTCCTGCCCGACGAAGTGCCTCGCGCGGCCGTCGCGCCGCGGCCCGAAGCCCCCCGCCCCATGCCCCCGAGGCCGCGCCTGGCCACCACGTCGGCCGGCCGGACGATCCCCAACCGCCTCGCTGCACCGCTCCAGCAGGTGTTCAACACCGACGACGACACCAAGCTCTTCGGGATGTCGATGCGAACGCCGCAGGGGGATGGCAGCCGGCGAATCCTCGCCCCCGAGGGTCAGCAGGCTGTCGCAATGGAGCAGCGGGCCGAGTCGGTCGAACTCACCGCGGCCCGCGACGATCGTCTCGGCGGCGGCCTCGCACCTCGCTACACCACCACGCCCGGCTCCCGCCCGCGGATCGACCGGATCGCGATGAACGCCGACGGGCTGCCGTCGGTGATGTCGCAGGCTCAGCGGGCCCCCGTCGGCGGGCTCGACGATGCCCAGGTGCCGAGCCGGGCGCCGTCTTCCCAGGCGGCACCGAAGACGTCGCCCACCAAGAGCGGCGAATCGCTGCCATCCCCGTCCAGCAGCGCCCCGTCGGTCACCGAGGAGATGCCGATGAGCATCGAGTCGTTCGAGCCGGGCATGGGGTCGGGCATGGGGTCAGGCATGGGAATGGACGGCGATCCGTCGATGATGATGCCCGACGGCATGCCGATGAACGATGGCTCGATGATGGGCGGCGATGGCGGCATGCTGATGGGCGACTACCCGACCCAGCTGCACGTCGAGTCGTTCTACGACGATCCCTACGCCTGCGAGGACGAGGATCCCCTCTGCCATCACAGCGGCCGGTTCTGCATGTGGCTGCGGCGGTTTGGCAAGCCCTACTACGGCTGGAGGTGGTATCGCGACTTCACGGCCAGCGCCGGCGTGACGGCCTTCACCAACGACACCAACCTCGGCCTCCACGGCAACTACGGCACCAACGAATACCTCAACTGGGCCATGCCGTTCTGGAATGCGTTCGGGGTCGGCTGGCAGGTCGGCTGGCGGGGCACGCAGACCAACTTCCAGCCCGAGACGATCACCGTCGGCGACCAGACGTTCCGCAAGAACGCCCGCGACCAGAACTTCGTCACCACGGGCTTCTTCACCCGGGCCTTCGAGGGACGCGGCCTCCAGGGTGGAGCCGTGTACGACTACCTCAGCGACAGCTGGCTCGACAACGCCGACATCGCGCAGGTGCGCGGTGAGATCAGCTACGTCTGGGGCTACCACGAGATCGGCTTCTGGGGCACCGCCAACGTCTACGACCAGAACGGCTCGCTTGGCCGACGTGGCCGGGTCAAAGGCACGGCCGGCACCGTCGATCTCTACACGGGCTTCTACCGCCTGCAGTTCGGCGATGCCAACGAATGGAAGTTCTGGGGCGGTGCCACCGGCGACGGCGAGGGGATCATCGGCTCGCTGCTGCGGGCGCCGCTGTCCCGGCAACTCGCCATGGAAGGCACTTTCACCTACCTGATCCCCGGCCAGACGCGGTCGGTTGATGTCACCGGCACGGGCGTGACCACCAACTTCTCACCCGCCGCCTGGAATGTTGGCCTCAACCTTGTCTGGTACCCCGCCGGCCGTTCGCGACGGGGCCTCGCGAGCCCGTACCGTCCACTCTTCGAGGTGGCCGACAACGGCTCGATGATCCGGGAGTTCGACGTCACCCGGCCCAAGCCGTGACCTGACGACGATCCACCGACCGGCCGGACCGCCCCGAAACATTGGGCGATCCGGCCGGCTTCATTGCGGAACCTGCCGCAAACCGGGGGATTCGTGTATCCTCCGGCTGAGCAGGGCGTCGCCTGACGGCTGGCTGCCGTCGCCGCCCGGCCCCCCCACGCAGGGAACCCGCATCATGTCGAATCACGATCCTCACGATCCCTGGGCTTCGCTCGCCGAATCGCTCGGCGCCGCGCCGGCCAACGAGCCGTCCCAGCCGGCGCCGCCTCGCCCGCAGCAACCCCCGGCACAGCGGGCCAAGCCGCCGCAGCGACCGAAGTCGCCGCCGCCACAGACCGGCACCTGGGACGACCTCGCCGCCGAACTCGGCGTCAGCGGATCGGCCGAAACCCGCCCTGCCCCTCGGCCGGCTTCACGACCACCTGCCGAGCCCGCCGCCAGAGACGTCGCACGAGATGCGGACCAGTCGGCCGATCGCGAAGGCCGCGGCGAACGATACCGTCGCTCCGACGACGAAGGAGGCGTTCGATCGGAACGGCCGCCGCGCCGCCGCGACGACGACCGACCACCACGGTCTCGCGACGACAACCGGCCACCGCGGTCGCGCGATGACGACCGGCCGCCGCGGTCGCGTGACGACGACCGGCCACCGCGCCGCCGAGACGAGGATCGGCCCGCCCCCGTTGGCGAGCCAACTGGCGAACTCCGCGATGACTCCGGCGAATCGCGTGACGGCGAAGGCGGCGGCGAGGTGGACGGTGACCGTCGCGGCCGTCGGCGTCGTCGCGGCCGCCGCGGTGGACGCGGACGCGGACGCCGCGAGGACGATCGTGTCGAGCAGCGGCCCAGTGAGGCCTCCGCCGATCATCGGGATGCCGATCGCCGCGATGCCGAGCCGAGCGACGGCTTGCGAGGTTCGTCCAACCGCGCCGACGAAGCCTGGGAGGTTCGCGACTCGCGTCGGGTCGAGCGATCCGACGACGGCGGCTCCTTCGGAAGTCGCGACGAGTCCGCCGAAAACGGGGAGCGACCGGGCGATCAAGGCGACGACGATTCGCGTCCGCGCCGCCGCCGTCGTGGACGCCGGGGAGGCCGGGGACGGCGCCGTGGCTCCGAAGGCGTCGATCGCAGTGAAGCCGCCGGTGACGTCGCGGCCCGTGGGCCGACCACGAATCAGGAAGGCGACGATGAACCGCTGCCGACGTCCTACGGCATGCGGCCCCGCGCACCCGAACCTGCCCGTGGCGAGGGTTCGCGGACGGACCGCCCCACGACGGCCAAGGAAGGCGACGACGCAGGCAGCGGTGAAGGCCGTGGTCGTCGCCGCCGCCGGCGGCGTGGCGGCGAGGGTCGGTCGCGTGGCGACCGAGAATCCTCGTCGTCCTCGTCCTCCTCATCATCGTCAAGCCGAGACGGAAGCCAGTCGCGGCAGCGCAGCCGAAGTGGCCGAAGGTCGTCTGGAGAATCGAGGTCGTCATCCTTTTCGCGGGGCCGTCGCGATGACTTCGCACCGGTCGCCGGACGTCACGACGATGACGACGAGGGCCTCGAGTTCCTCGGTGTCGAGGAGGCCGGCCAGGAGTCACAGCGCCGGCAACGAGCCGCCGAGGACGAAGACATTCTCGTCGAAAGCGGCCTCAACACGGTGCTCGACGTGCCGAGTTGGGTGGAGGCGATCGGCATCGTGATCGCCGGCAACCTCGACGCGCGCAACAAGGGACGCAGCGGCGACCGAAGCCGCTAGAGGGACACGGCGTACATGTGGTGGGCGTGCATGCGGTGGGCATGCATGCGGCGCAAGCTCCCTCTGCTGCCAGCACTTCGGCGGCTCCTCAAAGCCCCGAGCGCGAGC